>NZ_QUDJ01000001.1:0-275796 GCF_003477565.1 Alistipes sp. AF48-12 | reverse complement strand
GGTTCCACCTCTTCCCATTCCGAACAGAGAAGTTAAGCCCGTTCACGCCGATGGTACTGCAGTAACATGTGGGAGAGTAGGTAGCCGCCTCCTTAGAGTCCTCCGAGCAATCGGGGGACTCTTTTTTTATGCGGCAAAAGGGTTGAATCAAGGGGCCATCGGTGACCGATACTACTTGTCCGTTATTGAAGGTTACTCGTATAACGGGCGCTTCGTCTCGTTCGAACGAAAAATGGTTTGAGGATCGGAGTGTTGTACGGAATCCCGGGCTTGCAGGTTTCCAATAGCTGAATTTATTTCGGCGAACAAACAAATACTATAAATCATTGGTTATTTGCATATCGGTCGGAATGGACGTTCTCATTAAATAAGAACGCACATTTAATCGTAGAAATTGGCTGCGTTAAAAAAGTTAGTTCCGGAATTTATGGCAATGGCAGTAACCGGTTGGTTCGTAATTGGATCTAATGTTTGTAAAGTTTGTGCAAAACTTGTTCCTCTGCCTGTACTTCCATAGTTTGCAGCACTTATGGGTACATTTGAATTGATACTGACCATCGCCCTAAGAACCGCATTTTGTTGTCCCGACTCTGCCGTGTTCAGACTCGTGGAATTTTGTTGCAAGCTTAAAGACGAATATCCGTTATTCATTAATGTCGTTTTGTCTTCGATGATTCGTGCATTATCCCCGGTCCTATGCTTTCGAGCCGGTTGGTAGATGCGACGTAATACCAGTCTCCGCCGATTACCGCGCTTTTCTCGTCTTCTTCCATGTAGCTACCATGGCAAATTTTTCAAGGTTCAGTTTTTTTAGCATGGTCGATTGTCTTTAGGTTTGCTTTGGGGGATATTCGCAATTTATACGAAAATAATAATATCATTAAAATAGCAATATCGGCTCTGTTCTTTTAGTAATTGGAGTGTGGGGGGAAGGAGTTGTGCGGATGATGCGTGTCTGGGTCCGGATTTGTAAATTTCCTTATGGCGGGGGAGCGGTATTTCTGAGAAAGCTCCGTTTTTATTTCTGGCCGGATTTCCGGAAAGTCCGCAATTTTTCCGTGAAATGGGAATTGTGGTTTGTTTTTTGTTAAAACCGAATACGGAACACTGTAATCCGGTATTTCAGAAATTATTTTTCAAACCTTAAAAAATTAAAATCATGAAAGGTCAATGCTTTTTTTCGTTTCTGGGCGGAGCTGCCATCGGTGCGGTCGTAGCCCTGCTGCTGGCTCCCGATTCGGGGCAGAACACGCGTCACAAAATCGTCGATAAGATCAAACACGGCGAGCAGAAGGTAAAGGATGCCGTAGAGGAGGAATTGTACGCCCACAAACAACAGTAAATCCGCCGCAGGTATGGAAAACAACGACAGGGGCCGAATCGGACAGGCGACTCGGGATGTGAAGGATTATGCGGCGCTCTATGCGGATCGTCTGCGGCTCGGCCTGATCGAGAATCTTTCGACCTTTTTCAACGCACTGTTCGGCGTGGTCGTCCTGATTGTTTTGCTGTGGATCGCCGCGATGTTCTTTGCCGTGGCCCTGACGTGGGTGATCGGCATGTTAATCGGGTCGATGCTCGGCGCCATACTGTTGATGGGAGGGCTGTTCGTCGTGCTGGCAGCGATCGTATATGCGGTACGCCGCAGGCTGATCGTCGATCAGATGGCCAGGATGTTCGGCAAAATGGTCTATGACATGCGTAAAAAACATTCGGACGATGAGTAAAGTACATTATCAGCGGATCCGTTCGCTGCAGGACGTCAGGATCGAACGCTTGCGCGTGGAAAATGAATTGGACGCGGTCGAACGGAGGTTGCGGGACGATTACCGCGGGATATCGAAGATGTTCTCGGTGGGCTACCTGATGGAGCAGATCACCGGGAAGGCCAACCTGATCTATAACATCGTGCAATGGAGCATGTCCGGGTATAACTTCATCCATTCGATGATCGACAAATACAAAGCCATGAATGCCGAACGGACCGGCAAAGAGTCCGATTCCGGAAAAAATCCGTTTAAATAAGGGAGGCTTTGCCGGATAATAACCGAAAGGCGGTCGCAGGTATCTGCGACCGCCTTTCGGTTAGGGAAAATGATTTGTATACCGGCCTTCCGGTGCTGCCCGCGAACGGACGGCACCGGATCGTTTACTGGTTGTGTCCGGGGGCGTACGGTGCGGCGGATTTCGATCCCGTGACTTTTTTAACCTGTCCGGGCGGCAGTTTTTGTTCTTTGTATTGCTTGCGCTGTATCCGCAGTTCTGCGGAACAGGAGGACAGGGCGGCGATAATCCCCAGCAGCAAAATTCCCGGTAATATATGTTTCATTTTCATATAAGGTCGGTTTTACGGTTCCACCTCGATAATTTGCCGTGTCGGTTCGCAAGCCTATTTTTTCTTGTCTCGGTTCGCAAGGTACTCTTTTACCACGTTGTAGTAATCGTCCGGTTTTTCTCCGTTGGGATAGCGTTTGTGGGCCGTTTTGCTCTCTTTGGTGTCGGCAATTCCCCAGAAGATCGCATCGCACGTGTCGTCGTATGAGCCGAAGATGCAGTATTCGGACGCTTCGCCTGCCCAGGCTACTTTCTCTTTCCATTGATCCAGCGTGCTGCGTTTCCAGTCTGCGGGAGCCACTCCTTCGTTCGGGCAGACGAACCGCACCGTGTTATCCGAACTCGAAGAGCGGTTGCGGTAGCCCCATCCGTCCGAAGCGACGAAATCCATCGGGGAGTTGACCTGGCAGGTGCCGATCCGGAATTTAGCCAGGTAGTCTTTCTCGTTGTCCGGCGCGGCGTCGTACATTTCCCGGAAGTTTTCGCCCATGTAGAAAACCACCAGCATCGGCCGGTCGTCTCCGTAGCCGTATTTGCGGTAAACATCCTTCTGGGCCCAGTTTTCCCAGATGCGTTTGGCGATGCCGTTCCAGTAGGCCAACGTGTGGGCTGCCGGGTTGCCGATGAACATGATGAACTGCATCCCCAGTTCGTTGCACACCGTTTCGATGGTTTCGAGCTGGTACTTGGTATCCACGTCCCACAGGGCGTTTTCGTTGGGCTGGCATCCCGGCCAGCTCGCGGGAACGGTCGCCCATTGGCTGGGATTGGTCAGGTCGATGATCACGTTGTTGATGCCGGCCTGTTGGATCGTGGAAAGGATCGCGCGGGCCTGGTCGATGTTTTTGTAATCGTGATCGGTGATCCACTTGTCGCCTACCTTGAACTTGATGACTCCTTCGTTCGCGCTGCGGCAGCAAATCAGGATATGGGTCATCGGGACGGGGCCTTCGGTTACGGAGGTCGAGTCGGTGCCGGAATTAGAACCGGCATTGCCTTTGGACGGGTTTTCGGCGCATCCGAACCAGGCCAGGGTTGCCGCCAGAAGGCAGCATGTCAAGAAACGTTTCATAATAATGTGGGGTTAGTTGGTAATGATACGAGTTTTGTAAATGGTTGTCGGTACGTTCGATTCAGCGAGTTTTTTGAGACTTTTTTCGGAGTGTCATCTTCCGTGTTTGATACAAATATAACGATTCATTCGGGAATCGAATCCATTTTATATAAGGAAAATGAATTCGGTTTCGATTTCGGAATCGGCGATCTTGTCGATAGTCATGTTGAATCGGCGATGTAAAAAGAATAAAAATGCGATGAGAATTGAACTTTAGATAGTAAATTTGGATAAAATATCTTCGCTGATGAGGATTTAATATAAGAAAAAATTAGGTTGAGCCGGTGTTCCGTTGCGGATCACGTAGTTTTGTGGAATATGTCGTTCCAAATGCACATGGTACGGTCGGGGTAAGTGTTCCAAATAATTGTTGATTTGTAAATAAGAGCGGAGTTTTAATAGGATTGGGTATGAATAAACGATGTGTTGTTTCGGTCGTAGCGTTTTCTTTTTTTGTTTCAGCCTGCCGACAGGTTGTCGTTCCTTCGGCGGATTACATGATTCTGGACGAGGTCGCATATGTCGATACGTTTCCGCAAACTTTTACGATCGGCCAGGGGACGCTTTTCGATCCGGATGTAATCGGGGTATCGAGTATTGTTATTCGGGATTCATTGCTGCTTATTTCCACATCCGATAATAAGGGGTACTGGTCGCTTGTCTCATTGCCCGAATATAAGCATTTGGGGAAATATTTGATGAAGGGAAACGGACCCAACGAACTGTTGTCTTCGCCTTGGGTGAAGCAGCAAAATTTTCTGAAAGAGCAAGGCCGGCTCAAAGCTATTATATACAGTTTTCCGACAGGGAAATCCTATAAAATGGACTTATCTGAAACGATAAAAAACAAGGCGCTTCGTATGAGAATGATGCAAGATTCTTTTCCTCGGAATCTGACGGCGTTTATCGTATTGGACAGTACGACTTTTTTATGTAAAGAGATTAATGAAGAGCATACCCGACAAATAAGATACATTCTGCATAAAGGAGAAAAAACGATTCCGGAGAATCTCGAAAAGTTAAATTTTTCTTCCGTGCGTGCGGGAGAAGATTTTAATATTCTGTCGACGGCAACGAAATGCAATGCCGACGGTAGCCGGATTGTCGAAGCTCCTAACAGATTAAATCAGATTAACGTATATTCTCCGGACGGCTCTTTCGGGAAAACGATTTGTGTCGGCAGACAGTTGGATCGTATCGGCGACGTGCAAGATCTCGATCCCCAAAGCAGAAAGCGCACTTATATGGATCTGGTCGCATTCCCTGATTTTTTCGGCGCTTTGTACCTGGGTGAGAAAAGAGAAAATATCGGAAAGGAGATGTCGAAAAAGCCGGTGATTCAGTTTTTCGACTGGGATGGGAATCCATTGGCCGAAGTGAAATTGGATCGGTTTGTTTCTGCGTATGCCGTCGATTTGATCAACGGGGATTTGTATGCGCTGAATTATAATATGGAGGAGATGTATAAATATGATTTTAAAGAAATTCTGGAGAAATTGAATAAGCGGAGCGATTAGGTGTGACTGTTTGATTTGATAGCATCGATATCCGTCGATAAAGCGAAGCGGATGTCGCATCGCTTTATGGGTATGTGTGTAACTCGCGATTTTACTAAGTTGATAAACGAAAAAGGTTATGACGGAAGTCATAACCTTTTATAGTAGCGGGACGGGGACTTGAACCCCGGACCTCATGATTATGAATCATGCGCTCTAACCAGCTGAGCTATCCCGCCGTCATTCGGCGTTTGCGAGTGCAAAAGTAGCAAATATTTCGTTTCGCACAAATTATCCGTCCGCATTTTTTGCCCGAAAATCATTTTAACGGGAACTTAACCGCTACCTTCGGGTAAAAATCGTATCTTTGTTAAGCGAAAAACAGATTTTGTCAACTTAAAAATAGAAGAAGATGAAAAAAATTGTCTTGGGATTGCTTGTCGTATGGATGGCCGCATTGACGGCGGATTTGTCGGCCAAATCCGGACCGGGTCCTAAAAAAAGCGGAAAATGCGCGGTAAAGAATGTGATTTACATGATCGGCGACGGGATGGGATTGTCGCAAGTGTCGATGATGATGCTTGAGAACGGCTACCGGCCCACAGCGTTCGACCGCAGCGGGAACATCGCCCTGATTAAGACCTACTCGGCGAACAACCGCGTGACCGATTCGGCCGCTGCCGGGACCGCTCTGGCATCGGGGAACAAAACCGATAACGGTATGCTCGGAATGGGGCCCGACGGGCAGGTTTTCAAATCGATTATGGAGCGGGCCAAAGAGGAGGGATACCAGACCGGTTTGGTCGTAACCGTCTACCTACAACATGCGACTCCGGGCGCTTTCTTTGCACACGTGCCCAGCCGCGGCGATCTGGACGTAATTTCCGAGCAGTTCGTCGAAAGCGGCGTGGACGTTGCGTTGGGCGGCGGCAAGAAGTTCCTGCAGGAAGGACAGAAGGACGGCAAGCCGCTGATCGACGCGCTGAAAACGAAGGACTACCGCGTCGTGTACGATATGAACGAACTGAACGGGGTGGACCGCGGCAAGGTGGTCGGACTGTTCGCCGACGAGTACATGCCGACGGTGATGAAGGGCCGCGACGAAAACTACCTGTGCAATGCGACCAAAAAGGCGCTCGAAATCCTGTCGAACAATGCGGCCGGCTCCAAAAAGGGTTTCATGGTGATGATCGAAGGATCGCAGATCGATTCGGAAGGGCACGCCAACAATGCGGAAGGCATCCTGGCCGAGACGCGCGATTTCGAACGGGCTGTCGGCGCTGCGATGGATTTTGCCGACACCCATCCCGGCACGCTGGTCGTCGTGACGGCAGATCACGAAACTTCCGGACTGTCGATCACGAGCAACAAGACCGATTTCACGCTCTCCGAAAGCGGGATCGGATACCAGTTCGGCACGACCGGACATACCGGTACGTTGGTGCCCGTTTACCTGTACGGCGCGTGCGCCGACCGGATCAACGGGATCATGGACAACACCGACCTGCCGAAAGAAATCGCAGCGTTGATGCGGCTGAAATAGTACCTGCGGATTTTATCCGATATGCAGAACGCTCTCCCCGACCGGGGAGAGCGTTCTGTGTTTTAATCGGCGCGAACGTTGTTCGGGCGGCCGGACGAAAGAGGCGGCGTTCCTGTGGACATCCATTTCAGACGCAGGCTGTTGGCGACTACCGATACGGAACTGAACGCCATGGCGGCTCCGGCCAGCATCGGATTCATCAGGATGCCGTACAGCGGGTAGAGCACGCCGGCCGCGATCGGGATGCCGATCAGGTTGTAAATAAACGCCCAGAACAGGTTCTGCCGGATCAGCCGGACGGTTTTGCGCGACAGAACGTAGGCTTTCGGCAGCAGCAGCAAGTCGGAATTCATCAGCGTGACCATCGCGACGTCCATTGCGATGTCGGTGCCGTGCCCCATTGCGATGCTGACGTCGGCGCGAGCCAGCGCTTGCGAGTCGTTGATGCCGTCGCCGACCATCGCTACGCGCTTACCTTCCCGCTGCAATTGCTGGATGTATTTGTCTTTGTCGTCGGGCAACACTTCGGCCCGGTAATGGCGGATGCCGAGCCGTTCGGCCAGCGCGGCCGCTGTCTTACGGCTGTCTCCGGTCAGCATGGCGATGTCGATGTGCAGCCTGCGCAGTTGGTCGAGGGCGGGCGGCGTGGTCGCTTTCAGCGTATCGTTGATAACGATGACGGCCAGCAGTCGGTCGGCCGTGCCGAAATAGACGATGCTTGCGCCAGTCTGCTGGGCCGTTTCGATCCGCACGTCCGTTTCTTCGGCCGGCGCGGCGCCTTGTTCGGCCATCAGGTTGCGGCTGCCGAGCCAGTAGTCCGCGTTGCCGGCCGTAAAACGGATTCCACGCCCGGTCAGACTGACGAACGAGGCCACTTCGCAGGGTTGCGCTTCGTGTGCCGACAGGTAGTTTACGATGGCGCTGGCCAGCGGATGTTCGGATTTCATTTCGGCGGCGCAGATCATGTTTCGGTACTCCGGCAGGTCGGGGCCTGCGGCGATCCAGTCGACGACCGAAGGGCGCCCTTCGGTCAGCGTACCGGTCTTGTCCATGACGACGGTATCGATCCGGCACAGTTGTTCGAGGGCCGTCGCGTCCTTGATTAGGATCTGGTTCTCGGCTCCTTTGCCGATGCCGACCATCAGCGCGGTCGGCGTAGCCAGTCCCAGCGCGCAGGGACAGGCGATGACCAGCACCGAGACGGCCGATAGCAGGGCATACGAAAAATAGTCCATGCCGCCGATGGCCAGCCACAGCGCGAAGGTCAGCAGCGCGATGCCGATGACCGTCGGTACGAAAATTGCCGCGATCCGGTCGGCGATGCGCTGTACCGGGGCTTTGCTGCCCTGGGCTTGTTGTACCATGCGGATGATCCGGGCCAGCAGCGTGTCGCTGCCGACTCCGGTGGTTTCGAGAACGAACGTCCCGCGCGAATTGATCGTGCCGGCCACCACTTTGTCCCCGGCCTCCTTGCCGACGGGCAGCGGTTCGCCGGTGATCATGCTTTCGTCTACGTACGACGATCCGTCGCGAACGACGCCGTCCACCGGGATTTTTTCGCCCGGGCGTACCGAAACCCGGTCGCCCACCTGCAATGCGGAGATCGGAACGTCCTCTTCGTGATCGCCCCTCACGAGCCGGGCGGTGGTCGGCTGCAGGCCGATCAGTCTTTTAATGGCGGACGATGTGTTGCTTTTGGCGCGTTCCTCGAGCAGTTTGCCGACCAGCACGAATGCGATGATTACGCAGGCGGCTTCGTAATAGACGTGCGGTTCGAGTCCGCGCCGGAGCCAGAACTGCGGGTAAACGGTGTTGAACAGGCTGAACAGGAAAGCGATCGACGTGCTGAGGGCCACCAGCGTATCCATGTTGGCCTGCCGGTGGCGCAGTTGTTTCCATCCGTTGACGAAAAAGCCGCGCCCGAAAAAAAACAATACCGGCAGCGACAGTATGAGCATGATCCAGTTGCCGTAAGGCATGTGCATGAACAGCATGGCGATCACGACGATCGGCAGCGAGAACAGCCACGCTCCGATCGTGTCGTACCGCAGGCGCAGGTAGCGGTTGCGTTCGGCCTGCTGCTGTTTGACCTCTCCGCCCTGTTCGTCGATGATCAGGTCGTATCCCGAAGCCTGGACGGCGGCGCGGATCTGCTGCGGCGTGATCTGCGATTCGTCGAATCCGACCGACAGCCGGTTGGATGCGAAATTCACCGATGCGTCGGTGACTCCGGGCAGTTTCCGCACGGTTTGTTCGACGCTCATGGCGCAGGACGCGCAGCTCATTTCCAGTACCGGGTAATTTTTGCGAACGGTTTCCTTCATAACTTAAATTTCGATTAATCGACAGGTATCAAACAAAAACGATACCCAAAGATAGGAAATATCTCCGAATACCGTTTTGAAAATAGGCGGCCGCCCGTCCCTGTCTGGCGTTATACCGACAGCGGGCCGCGTTTGCGGCGCAGTTCCGCCGCGCGGAACTCGGCCTGTAGCGAAGCGATCGTTTCGCGGACGCTCGTGATCTTTTTGGACAGGAACGCATTGGCTCCTGCGAAAGCGTATCCGCGGGACAGGTTGCCTTTGGCCGCATTGTACAGCGCCATGATAATGCAGTAGGGACTTTTGGTGTAGTCGCAGGTCTTGATGCAGTGGAACGGACATTTCTTCGGACGGGTCAGCCCTTCGCGCACCCGGCGGATGAACTCCCCGGCGATCGCGCGCCCCGGCATTCCTACCGGGCTGGCGATGATTTCGATGTCTTCCTCGCGGGAATTGATATAAGTGTCCTTGAACGCCTGCGACGCGTCGCATTCTTCGGTTGTCACGAACTTGCTGCCGAGCTGCACCCCGTCGGCGCCGAGTTCCATGATCCGGTAGATGTCTTCGCCGGTATAGAGTCCTCCGGCGGCGATCACCGGGATGCGGCGGCCGTAGAGCTTTTCGAAATGCCGCGCTTCGGCGACCACTTCCGGAACGATGTGTTCCAGCGAGTAGTTGGCGTCGTCGATCTGGTTGTTTTTATAGCCGAGGTGACCGCCCGCTTTCGGACCTTCGACGACGATGGCGTCGGGCAGGTAGTCGTAGTTCGCTTTCCATTTTTCGCAGATGATCTTCGCCGCGCGGGCCGAAGAGACGATGGGCACCAGTTTCGTGGTGCTCTCCCGCTGTAAGTAGGACGGCAGGTCGAGCGGCAGTCCCGCGCCGGAGAAGATGATATCGGCCTTCTCCGCGATCGATGTTTTGACCATGTCCGAGAAGTTGCTCAGCGCGACCATGACGTTGACCCCGATCACGCCGCGCGTTTTTGCGCGCGCCTTGCGGATCTCTTCTTTGAGACCCATTATGCTGTTCGTCAGATAGTCTTTCGAGAATTTCGGGTACAGCAGCCCCATTCCGGCGCACGAGATCACTCCGACGCCTCCTTCGTTGGCTACGGCCGAGGCCAGCCCCGAAAGGGAAATGCCTACTCCCATACCGCCTTGGATGATAGGCAGTTTGATGGTAAGATCTCCGATTTTAAAGGATTTCATTCATTCAGGTTTAGAATTACGTCGCAAATATAATTTATTTATGACGTGTTCCGTCAAAATAAATTGTAAATATACGATGTCTAAATGCAAAAAAGACGAAGCCGCCCAACTCAAGGGGCGGCCCGTCCAACAAAACAAAACTAATCCTAATCTAATTATGCAGTTGACTTGTCAGAGTGCTTTTTTTATCGACGATGCGGAAGAGATGGTGATGCTCCGGATCGTCGGGTCTCCTTTGTAAGTGATGCTGGAGGCGCTGTTTCCGTTGGCCGTCAGGTCTCCCAGTACGGTTCCGGTGTTTACTTTCGACGCCGAGGACGCTTCGATCCGGCAATCCCGCGAACTGAGTTGCTGCCCGTCGAAATTCGAAGCTCCGCTGGCCTTGATGTCGGCGATCCCGGCGTTGCCGGCCATGCGGATGCGCGAGGCCCCGGAGATATCGCAGAACAGGTTGCCGCTGAACTCCCGGATATCGGCTTTCGAGGCCCCGTTCAGGATGCCGTTCAATTCCCGGCAGTTGATCGCGGCGTCGGTCATCCGGCTGGCTCCGCTGCATTGCAGGTTTACCTCTCCGGTGACCGCGATCTCCGGCCCGTTGAGTTTGGCCGCTCCGTTCAGTTCGATCTGCAGGGCGTTGCTTTCGAAACCGCCGCTGCAAACGATGCTGGCCGCTCCCGACCCGTGAATGAATTCGGGGTGCGGCAGATAGATTCTGGCGCGGCAAACCAGGTTGTTTTCGAAACGGAGCGGAGCGTTCGTCCTGAATCCGACCGTGACTACGCCCCGACCGTCCAACTCGAACAGCAGGATATCCTCGTATTCGGCGTTGACCTCTACGACGGCATACGTCCGGTCGGAGCGGATCAACTCCACGTTGAAAGAGCCGGAGGCCGCTACGCCGACGATCGGTTTCCCTTCGAAACGGGTCAGCCGTACCATCTGGGTCTGGGCTGCCAGAGCGATTCCCGGGACGAGCAATGCGAACAAAAAGAGTATTTTTCTCATAACGGGTCGTGATTATCCGGAACGGAATCCTGTGAAATTATTTATACAACGGGAAAGAGGTGTAAAAGTTACAGTTGCAGTGCGATATTTATTCGAGATAGTTTTATATCTTTGCATATTCTATTTTCGAACGGCGGTTGTCTGCGGGTTTTAGCCGGAGACGCCGAAATTTCAAATAAATGACGTATGAGTGATTCCAAAATACGGATCGGTATTACGCAGGGCGATGTGAACGGCATCGGATACGAGGTGATTATCAAGACGCTTTGCGATCCGCGAATGTGCGAATTGTGCACGCCGATCGTTTACGGTTCGGCCAAGGCGGCTTCTTTTTATAAAAAACAGATCGACGCGGCGGAAAACTTCGGATTCAGTACGGTTGTGTCGGCCCGCGAGGCCGCTCCGAAACGGATCAGCCTGGTCGATTGCGTGTCCGGCGACCTGCGCGTCGAACCGGGCGTGCTGAGCGCGGCGGCCGGCGAGGCTTCCGTCGCTGCGCTCCGGGCTGCGGCCGCCGACCTGAAAGCCGGCCTGATCGACGCGGTGGTTACGGCTCCGATCTGCAAGGAGAACGTGCAGGGCGAACAGTTCGGCTTTACCGGGCATACCGAATTTTTCGCGCACGAATTCGGCGGCGATCCGCTGATGCTGATGTGCAGCGATCTGCTGAAGGTGGGGCTGGTAACCATTCATATCCCGGTTTCGGAGGTCAGCGCATCGGTTACCAAACAGCGGATCGTGACCAAGTTGCGCGAGCTCCGGCAGTCGCTGATCCAGGATTTCTCGGTGCGCGAACCGCGCATCGCCGTACTGAGTCTCAATCCACATGCCGGCGACGGAGGATTGATCGGCAGCGAGGAGAAGGAGATCATCGTTCCGGCCATTCAGGCTGCTTCCCAGCAGAAAATACTGGCTTTCGGACCGTTTGCCGCCGACGGCTTTTTCGCTTCGGCCGGTTATATGAAATACGACGCCGTGCTGGCGATGTACCACGATCAGGGACTCGCTCCATTCAAGGCGCTCAGTTGCGGCGGGGTGAACTTTACGGCGGGGTTGCCGGTCGTCCGTACCAGTCCGGCGCACGGCGTGGGCTTCGACATCGCCGGGGAGAACCGGGCCGACGAGAGCGCAATGCGCGATGCGATCTACCTCGCGCTCGACGTAGTGCGCAGCCGCCGCCTATACGCGGCGATTACGGCGAACCCGTTGCAGAAATACAAACGGGACAGCGGCGCCGACGTGTCGGCATCCGAGCTGCCCGATGAACCGGAAAAAGCATAACGAATACCAGCCGGCGCAGTTCGTATTGCGCCGGATAAACGAATAGATTCATGATGATAAAAGTAACTTTTCCCGACGGCGGCATTCGTGAGTACGCCCAGGGAACGACCGCAATGCAAATTGCGGAGAGCATCAGCCCGCGCCTGGCGCAGGAGGTGTTGTCGGCTTCGGTCAACGGCGAGATCGTCGATCTGAACCGCCCGATCAACGAAGATTCGTCGGTCAAATTGCACAAATGGGAAGATCCCGAAGGCAAGAAAGCGTTCTGGCACTCTTCGTCGCATCTGTTGGCCGAGGCGCTCGAAGCGCTCTATCCGGGGATCAAGTTCGGGATTGGGCCGAGCATCGAGAACGGCTTTTACTACGATGTGGACAGTCCGACGCCGATCACCGAAGGCGATCTGCCGAAGATCGAGAAAAAGATGGAAGAACTGGCGCGCACGAAGGAGGCGATCTGTCGCCGCGAGGTCAGCAAGTCCGAGGCGATGAAGACCTATACCGAAAAAGGCGACCAGTATAAAGTGGAATTGATCGAGGGGCTCGAAGACGGGACGATCAGTTTCTATACGAACGGTAATTTTACCGATTTGTGCCGCGGGCCGCACCTGCCGCACATGGGGTACGTGAAGGCGATCAAGCTGACTTCGGTGGCCGGGGCCTACTGGCGCGGCAACGAGAACAACAAGATGCTGACCCGTATCTACGGAATCACCTTTCCGAAAAAATCGATGCTCGACGAATACCTGGCGATGCTCGAGGAGGCCAAGAAGCGCGACCACCGCAAGCTCGGCAAGGAGCTCGAACTGTTTTGTTTCTCGCCGCGCGTGGGAGCGGGCTTGCCGTTGTGGCTGCCGAAAGGCGCTGCGCTCAGAGATCGTTTGGAACACTTTTTGAGGAACGTGCAGAAGCAGTATGGGTACCTACAGGTAATCACGCCGCACATCGGGATGAAAGACCTGTACGTTACTTCGGGGCATTACGCCAAGTACGGGAAAGACTCGTTCCAGCCGATCCATACGCCGGATGACAGCGAGGAGTTTCTGCTCAAGCCGATGAACTGCCCGCACCACTGCGAAATCTACAAATTCAAACCGCGTTCTTACAAAGATCTGCCGTTGCGTTTCGCCGAATTCGGCACCGTGTACCGCTACGAACAGAGCGGCGAGTTGCACGGGCTGACCCGGGTGCGCGGGTTTACGCAGGACGACGCCCACATCTTTTGCCGTCCCGACCAGTTGAAGGACGAGTTCATGAAGGTGATCGACATCGTGCTGTATATTTTCAAGACGTTGAGTTTCGATAAATTTACCGCACAGGTGTCGCTGCGCGATCCGAACAACAAGGAGAAGTACATCGGCTCGGACGAAAACTGGCACAAGGCCGAACAGTCGATCATCGAGCGGCCGCCGAAAAGGGACTGAATACGACCGTCGAACTCGGTGAGGCCGCCTTCTACGGGCCGAAGCTGGACTTCATGGTGCGCGATGCGATCGGCCGCCAGTGGCAGCTCGGAACAATCCAGGTGGATTACAACCTGCCCGAACGTTTCGACCTGACTTACAAAGGGTCGGACGACAAGGAGCATCGCCCGATCATGATCCACCGCGCGCCGTTCGGCTCGATGGAGCGTTTCGTGGCCGTCCTGCTTGAGCATACCGGCGGAAAATTCCCGTTGTGGCTGTCTCCCGACCAGGTGGTCGTGCTGCCGATCAGCGAAAAATTCAACGATTATGCGAAAAAAGTTTCAGATTTTCTAAATAATTCCGATATTCGTGCTCAGGTGGACGACCGTAACGAGAAGATCGGACGGAAGATCCGGGACAACGAACTGAAACGGATTCCGTTCCTGCTGATCGTCGGGGAAAAGGAGGAACAGGAAGGCACGGTGGCTGTCCGCGCCCAGGGCGAAGGCGACAAGGGCGTGATGACGAAGGACGATTTCGTCGGACTGATCCGCAAGATGGTCGCCGACGAGATTCAGAAGTTGAATAAATAGAAAAGGATGAAAACGGGAGGCGGATGCCGCGCCGGAACCGGAGCCGCAAACGGCTCCCGTTTTTACAGATAAAATTTTGTTTCACTAACGTAAGGAGGACAAAACTATAATTACGAAACCACAATCGAGACCCTACATGAGGGGAAGAATGCCGGAAAAAGAGGCCGCGCATAAGATCAATAATTTTATTACGGCGCCGCAGGTCAGGGTGGTCGGCGACAATATCGAGCAACCGGAGGTGATGTCGCTGCGCGATGCGCTGAACAAAGCCGACGAGATGGGCCTGGATCTGGTGGAGATCTCTCCGAAGGCCGATCCGCCCGTATGCCGGATCGTCGATTATTCGAAATTCCTTTATCAGCAGAAGAAAAAGGCGAAAGAGATCAAATCGAAGATCGTCAAGGTGGTGGTCAAGGAGATCCGTTTCGGGCCCAATACCGACGACCACGATTACGATTTTAAACTGAAACACGCCGAGAACTTCCTGAAAGAGGGGGCTAAGGTGAAAGCCTACGTCTTTTTCAGAGGACGCCAGATCGTGTTCAAGGATCAGGGCGAAATCTTGTTGCTGCGTTTCGCGACCGATCTGGAAGAGCTGGCCAAAGTGGAGCAGATGCCGCGCCTCGAAGGGAAGCGGATGATCCTGATTCTGGCTCCGAAGCCGAAGAAGTAGCGTTTCTTCCCGGCCCCGATCGGGCCTGCAAACAAGCCCGGAGAGAATCAGGTTTCTTTCCGGGAATTTGTGTTTTTAAGAGAACTGACCTAAAACTGACCGAATGATGAAAAGATGGTTGCTCGTTTTCTGCGCGTTTCTGTGCGCCGGGAGTTTCGTTTCCTGCGGCGTGCAGCGTTATCGGGTCGATTCCGCGAGCCGGGTCGTCGACACCGCCGGCACTTTCCGGAACGACCGGTTGGGATTGTCGTTCTACTTCGGCAGTTTTTATACGCAGCATGGGAGTTGCCCGCTGGATCGGGCGGCGGCCCGTATGCTGGCTGCCTGCGAGATCGACCCGAAAACCGATACGGTTCTGTTCGGCGGCGGGATGATGTTCTGCGTTCTTCGCTATTCGCGTCCGTCTTACCTGAATGAGACGAAAAAACATCCGCTCAGTTGGGAGCATCACCGGAATTGTTCGGTTTATCCGTTGCTCGATACGGTACAGAACCGGCCCTCCGGCTTTGTCGCGGAGCAGAAATGCCTGTTCTCGAACGAGAACCTGCGGAAATATTGTACGCCCGAAGAGATCGAACTGTTGACGACTTCGTCGTTTACCCGCAAAGTGAAAGTCTGCAAACGCGCCAAAACGGTGCTGATCGAAGACCTGATTCCCTGGAAGGGACATGCCGTTTCGATGATCTATGTCCTGAAAATGTGGAACGGTAAGGACTGGGACGAATTCCAGACCTGGAAAGGGGGCGGCCACTTGTCCGATCCGTCGGCTCCGGACAATATGATGAGCTATTGGCGCCGGCCGCAGAGCGATTTCGACCTGCGGCTGACTCGCGAGAACGGTATGCGGATGAAGCTGCCTTCCCGCATACCGGAGCAGCCGGAATAACGAAAAACCATTTCCAACCTAACTAACTGATTCAAAACGATGAAAAAAAGAACGATTCGATTCGGAGCGCTTGCGGCAATCCTGATCCTGACGGCCGGAACGCTTTGCTGCGCGGACGTTTCCGGCGGAAAAGACAACCGGAAAGTTACTCCTGTTCCGCCGTCCGAGCGCGAGGTGGGCATCGCCTACACTTCTTGGATGGATAACGATATTTGGGGAAATACGTGGGGGATGCCGGCGCTGGGCCGGTACGATTCGCGTGACCGCCGCGTCATGCGCAAACATGCCGAGTGGCTGACCGATGCGGGCGTCGACTTTATCTGGCTCGACTGGTCGAACAACGTGACTTACGATCCCGACGAATTTTGGGTAGGCGGGAAGCAGGATTTGATCGAGGACGCTACGGCCATCCTGTTCGACGAGTACTACAAGATGGGCAAAGTAGGGATGAAACATCCGAAGATCAGTATTTTCATCGGGGTGACCGGGGCTCCGGAAGCCGCTGACGACGGCCGGTTGCAGAAGAAGGCCGACCAGGTGTACGACATGTACGCCAACAATCCGAAATACAAGGACATGATGCAGCTATACCTGGGTAAGCCGCTGTTGGTGGTGTATGTCGATACGCCGTCGCCGTGGCAGAACGGAACCCCGGAGTGGAACGACGACCGTTTCACGGTACGCTGGATGACCGGGTACGTCTCGGAACAGCCGTCGCTGCGCACCGAAGACCGGGTCAGCAAATACGGTTACTGGGCATGGGAAGACCGCGGCGAGCAGACCTATCCGATCTACGACGGGAAACCCGAGACGATGGTCGTCTGCGCTGCGACCCGCAAGCAGGGCGATCCGGGCGATGCCGGTTACATTCCGGAAAAAGGACGCCGCGACGGGCAAACGCTCCGAGAGCAGTTCGCCCGCGCCCGGGAGATCGGAACCCGTTTTGCGATGGTCGTGTCGTGGAACGAATGGACGACCGGCGAACAGCCGAGCGTCGAGGTCAGCAAGGATATCGAGCCCTCCGTGGAGCACGGCGACAAATATTTGAAAATATTGAAGGAAGAGATCCGCAGGTTCAAGTCCGAGTGACGGATGTTTGGCAGCGGGAATTAGAACTACTGAATCAAAATCGAAGAACCGATGAAAGGAAAATTTTGGAGTTATCTGGCAGTGTTCTGCTCAGCCGGTTTTATGGCGGGTTGCTTGCAGGACGGGGATCGGACGCTGGCTCCGGCCGGATTCGAGAACGTTACGGTCGGCGGTGAATTGGGCGATCGCCTGAGCCGCAATTTCGACCGGATGGAAACCGAACTGTATCAGCCGGAACAGGTCTATTGGACCGAACAGGAGTCGGGCGGATGGCCCGGCGACAAGGAGGGGCGGACGATTCTCGCCTGGTGCTCGACGGACGCGCTTCGCATCGCGAGCCGAAATACCTCGGCGAACTGATCCGCCTGCTGCCCGAACACCTGAACGCCAAAGGCTATCTCGGTTCGATCCACGAAGGGGAGGTCGACGAACAGCAGTTGTCCGGGCATGGCTGGCTGTTGCGCGGGCTGTGCGAATATTATGCGTGGAAACAGGATCCGCAGGCACTGGAAATCGCGCGGACGATCGTGGACAGCTTGTTCATTCCGATCGCGCCGTTCGTCGACAAATATCCGCTCAGCGACAAGGAACGAATTGCCGGTACGGGAGACATGTCCGGCAGCGTGCAGAATACGGTTGGCGGCTGGCGGCTGTCGTCGGATATCGGCTGCGTATTCATCGGGATGGAAGGATTGATCCATTCGTACCAGTATGTTCCGTCGGAGCAGTCCAAGGCATTGATAGAAAAGCTGATCGCTCTTTTCGAGAGAATGGATCTGGTGGGAATCAAGGCGCAGACTCATGCGTCGTTGACCGCCATGCGCGGGATGTTGCGCTATGCGGCCCTGACCGGGGATACGACGCTGATTCCTAAGGTCGAGACACGCTGGAAATTGTATAAAGAGTTCGGCATGACCGAAAATTACGAGAATTACAACTGGTTCGGGCGTTACGATACCTGGACGGAGCCTTGCGCGATCATTGATTCTTATCTGGTCGCCACGCAGTTGTGGGCTGTTACGCGGAATCCGCAATACCTCGAGGACGCCGATAAGATCTACCTGAACGGGATAGCCGCTACGCAGCGTGCCAACGGCGGATTCGGGTGTGACCGGCCGGTGGGCGTCGTGTCGCCCGACTTGGCGATCCATGCCGACGAGGCGACCTGGTGCTGCACGATGCGCGGCGGAGAGGGATTGGGCCGCGCTGCGGAATACGCCTATTTCGTAGAGGCGGATACGGTGTACGTTCCGTTCTATCACGAGAGTACGCTCGCGCTGCCCGACCGAAACATCGCGCTCTCGCAACATACCGGTTACCCGTTCGGGAACCGGGTCGAGTTCATCGTGACCGAAGCGCCGAAGCGCGTCGTGACCCTTGCGCTGGCGGTGCCGTCTTACCTTCGTCCCGATTCGGTGCAACTGCCGTCGCATTCGGATGTTTCGGCACATTTCGTGCAGGGATTCCTGCGGGTGAGCGGGCATTTCGACGCCGGCGATACGGTGGCGCTGAATTACGGCTTCGAACCCCGCTGGGTGCCGCTCGAGAACCGGGATATTGCCGATAAAACGCTTTATAAGGCGATGTATGGGCCGTTGGTGCTCGGTTATGAAGCGGACGCTCCGCTGGAACTGGCCGGGAAAGAATTCCCGATCGTCGCCGACGGACCGGATGCTTTCCGGATTGAAGGTACGGAGTTCCGGCTTACGCCGCTGTACCATCTGCTTGACCCGGCCGTTTCGTCCGGAGCGAATTACCACCGGATGGTGACCGTGAAAATGGATACCGCGACAGTTTGTCTCGAATAGAATATAGAATGAAGAAGATATGAAAACAGCAAGATTCAAAACTAACGCCAAGTGCGGCGGATGCGTCGCCCGCATCGGGGAGGCGCTGAACAAGATCGTGCCGGCCGAAAGCTGGTCGATCGATTTGAGCACGCCCGAGAGAATATTGACCGTAACGTCCGACCTGTCCGACGGGGAGATCGTCCGGACGGTGGAGCAGGCCGGATACAAGGCCGAAGTTCTGTAAAAGCATCTATGACACGACGAAGGGGTTCCGCTTTTCAAAGCGGAACCCCTTCGTCGTGTCCGTCGGTTTATTCGCTAACCGTAATCCGTCCCAGTTTATAGCGTCGCCGTCCGTCATTGCCGTTGTAGGGCAGTTCGTAGACCGGGGTGCCGTCGCGCATACCGGCCGAGACGTACAGGTCGTAAACGCCCGGTTTGCACGCGCGGAAAAAAGTGCCCGCTTTGTCGGCATAGCGCGGAGCGATCCGGAACGTCGAAACGATTTGCCGTTCTTCGGTTTTTCCCGCTTCGCAAACCGGAAGCGAGCGCAGGTCGAAATCGTCGACCACCAGCGCCGATACGATTCCCCCTTTGTCGTCTTTCAACGTGAAACACGGGTGGCCGCCGCGGTAGCAGGGGGCTACGCCCGCATTGCTCCATGCGGAACGGATTTCCAACGGTTCGCCCATTTTTACGCTTTCGGGCCACGATATTCCGGATACCTGCAGGCGGTAACCTATCCGGCGGTTGATCCGGTCGATCGCGTCGCGGTTCTCTTCGAGCAGGATGCGCGGCCACCAGTGAATCGACATGAACGAGGCGTGGTAATCCTCGACGGACTTGACCAGCAGATTTTTGTCCCAACTGCCGCGCTCTTTCGATCCGCCGTAGTGTTCGTGTTCGAGGATTACCGGCAGCGTCGGCCAGAAGAGCTGAGCCATTTCGCTGTGGTACCACGAATGAGGCGGCGGTTGCACCAGGATGCTGTCGTCGCGGATGGTCACGCCGCGCGAGAAGGCGTAATCGGTGATCGGGAAACGGCTGCCCGGCGCGTCGTGCCCGGCAAAGTCGTCCGAGATGCAAAGTTGGGTGTTTTTGAAATGCTTGCAGTACAGGTCGATGTGTTTTTTCTGGGTTTCCAGGCCCCATGAACGGCCGTGCTTCGGCGTGCTCATGACCGTATGGCCCTCGCCCCACATCCCGAAGTGTCCGACGTCCACGAAGGCGACGTGCGGGTTGCGGTCGTAGCGTTCGGCCATCGCCCGCAAAAAGTTTTCCACCTTCTCTATGAATACCGGGTCTTCGTAGTCGGGTTCGAGGTAATGACCTTCGACGTCGTATCCCGTCGCTCCGGCGTCGAATACCCATTTCGGCGTGGCGTGGTACAGCCAGCTTTCGGTCGCGCTGACGCGGAAGGCGACGTATTTGCCTTTGTCGATCCAGCGCTGCGCCGGGGTGTCGAGCAGTTCCCAGACGAATTTGCCTTCCTCGGGTTCGAGAAAGGCCCACGGAACCCGCAGGTAGACGGTGCTCAGCCCCGGAAAATCGTCCAGCGTATCGGACGGTTCGAGCTGCGATCCGTAGTTGGAGAGGATGTTCGAGTAAAAATGCATTGTCCAGCCCATGCCCGGGTTGGTCAGCGCCCGGCCGTGATCCCGAAGCGCGGCGGTGAACCGGCCGTTTTCGGAAGTGATGTCGTCGGTTGCCGCTGAGGGTAGGCTTCCGGCGGCCGTGCCGCTCGACGGCCGCGCTGCGACCTGATCGTACATTCCCGCGGCGAGGGCGGCGGTTACGAGTCCCGCCTGCTGCAAAAAAGTGCGTCGGTTGATTTTTTTCATATCGGTATCGTTTGATACGTTTCGTTCAAATATAGCGAAAAAAATCGTATGCGATACTTCTCGGAAGGGGATTTCGGCCGCCTGTTCCGGCGGAGCGGAAGCCCGGAACTATTTCTGTCGCAGCATCGGGGCGGCGACGGTCGTCGTGAGGCCAATCAGGGCGATCAGCGCGAACGACCAACGCAGATTCAACGCGTGGGCGATGAAGCCGATTACCGGCGGGCCGAGCAGAAACCCGAAAAATCCGATCGTCGAGACGGTCGCCAGCGCCACCCCCGGCAGCATCGTTTTCGACCGCCCGGCCAAGCTGTAACACAACGGCACGACCGACGACGTCCCGAATCCGACCAGCAAAAATCCCAGCGTGGCGGTAGTCAGGTGCGGGAACAGCACCGACAGCAGCAACCCGGTCGCGATGACGATGCCGCTGGCGCGGATCACCCGGATCGCCCCGAATCGCGTTACGAGCCGGTCGGCGGTGAACCGGCCGCAGGCCATCGTGCACATGAAGGCGATGTAGCCGAGCCGGATCAGCTCTTTCGGAGGTCGGATGACCGTTTCGAAATAGACGCCGCTCCAGTCGAACATGGTTCCCTCGCAGGCCATGCTGCCGAAAGCGATCAGTCCGAGCAGCAGGATGTAACGGTCGGGACGGACGAAAACCTTTTTCGGTTTTTTTTCGTCGGCCGGCTTGGCGTCGCGCGGCAGCATCGAGCCGCGCATCGTGACGAGCACCGCGAATGTAACCGCATAAATGATGCAGAAATGCATCAGCGGCGGAATGTCGTAACCAACCATCAGCGTGCTGACCAGCCCTCCGCAGAATCCGGCCAGCGACCACAAGCCGTGGAACGACGCCATGATACTGCGGTTGTAGAGCCGTTCGACGCCGACTCCCTGCGTGTTGACGGCGATGTTGCACAGGTTGGCCGTGATGCCGAACAGGAAGAGTCCCAGCGTGAGCTGTCCAATCGACGAGGCCGCTCCGAGTCCGACCAGCGCGGCCGGGTAGAGCAACGCTGCTACGGTCAGTACCAGCTTGCTGCCGTAGCGGCTGACCAGGTAGCCCGACAGCGCCATTGCGGAGAGTTGTCCGACCGGTAGTGCGAACAGCACCGATCCGAGCACCGCTTCGTTCAGGTGCAGGGCGTCTTTGATGTCGGGGATGCGGCTGGCCCAGCTCGAAAATACCAGGCCCTGAATAAAGAAAAAAGCGCTGACCGAGATCCGGTAGTATTTCGTAGCGCTCAGTGACAATGTTCCCATCGTAAAAATTTTCCCTCGAAATTTCCGCGGCAAATGTACGGAATTTTTGAAAACGGCTGTCGTTTTCGAAAAAGAGTTTTGCGGGGATGTTTCCGGACCGGTTTTGTGAGCGACGGCCGGCGTCGTTGCGGAGAGGTGGGGGAGCCGAAACGGTTACTCGTCGCGGTCTTCGTCCGTTTCGGTCAGTTCCCGCAGCGTGTAGATCAATGGAGCCGCAAACCGTTCGCGGCGGTACGGGCAGTCGCCGACGGCGCAGTGGCTACAGTGTTTTTCGTCGCACGAATCGGTGTGAATCGACAGCAGCACCCGGTCGGAGAATCCTTTTTGGATGGTTTCCCGCAGTTCGGTGCAGGCCGCGTGTCCCTGACGGATGTTGTAATACCACGGCAGCGTCAGGTCGCAGTCGATGTAGAAGTAACTGCCGTATTGGATCATTTTCAAGTTATGGATGTCGATCCAGTCCGGGTGCGGGTTTTCCGCGATGGTCGTCCGCATTTTTTCGAGGTATTCGCGGTCGGCTTCGTCGGTCAGATTGGCCACGGTTTTACGTAGGATCGAAAAGCCCGTCCAGACGATAATGCCGCCGAAGATCAGCGCCAGCGCGCTGTCGATCCAGCCGATGCGGGTTACGTACAGCAGCAACAGGCCTGCGACCAGGCCGATCGACGAATAGGTGTCCGATTGCAAGTGCCGGCCCCCGGCCACCAGCGCGATCGAATCGTATCGGCGGCCCGTGCGGATGCTGTACCGGCCGAGCAGGTAGTTGACCGCTCCGGCCGCGGCTACCAGTACGATACCGATATCCAGTTTTTCGATCGCGGCCGGTTCGAAAAGCCGCCTGACGCCTTCGAAGATGATGATCCCGCCCGCCACGGCGATCAGCAGTCCTTCGACCGATGCCGAGATCAGTTCGATTTTCCCGTGTCCGAACGGGTGGTTTTCGTCTTTCGGTTTGGCGGCCCGGTACAGGCTGTACAGACTGATGAATCCGGCGATTACGTTGACGATGCTTTCCATCGCGTCGGTCAGGATACCCACCGAATTGGTCAGGGCGAACGCCAGAAATTTGCCGCCCATCAGCAGTACCGAACAGGCGATGATCCGCCGTTGTACCCGTTGTTTGATTTCGCTTTCGGTTCTGCTTTTCATGTTTCGTCGTTTTTTTGTTTGGTGCGGAGTGCGTTTTGCCGGGTCGAACGACGGTCGTGTGGCGCGTTCCGTATTCCGGGAAATGAAAAATTCCGCTGTCGGCGGAATTTTTCAAGGTATTTCTCCGTCGAAGGATCAGTTCAGGGCGCTGCCGTCCGTGAGCGGCAGCCCGTTGAGCTTTCCGGTCAGGGTTTCGAGGAATGCGGTCAGGTCGTTCACGTCGCTTTCGGGCAGCGTTTTCCCGACCTGGTATTTCGCCATGTCGCTGACCGCCTCGTCCAGCGTCTGGCGCGTCCCGTCGTGATAGTAGGGAGCCGTCAACGCTACGTTCCGCAGTCCGGGAACTTTGAATCGGTGCAGGTCGTAGTCCGTTTTGGTTTGCTTGTGGCGGCCGTTGTCTTCTTCGGTCATTTCCGTTCCGCGGTCGGCGAAGTAGTCGCCGTAGAGTCCCATCAGTTCGTAGGACTGTCCGCCGAGCGTCGGGCCGACGTGACAGGTCGCGCAGCGGTTCTCTTTGAAAAGTTCGTATCCGTGAAGCTCCTCCGCGCTCAACGCCGTCGAATCGCCTTTCAGGTAGAGGTCGAACCGCGAATCGGGCGTGAGCAGCGTTTTTTCGTATTCGGCGATGGCGTCCGTGATGGTTTCGCCCGAGTAGCCTTCCGGGTAAACGGCGGTGAAAGCGTTCGTAAAGATTTTGTCCGTTTTCAATTTCCCGATGATTTCGTCCCACGACGCGCTGGCCATTTCGACCGGGTTCAACGGTGGGCCGCCGGCCTGTTCGGCAAGATCCGCCGCCCGGCCGTCCCAGAACTGCACGAAGTTGTAGACGGCATTGAACACGGTCGGGGCGTTGACGCCGCCGAGTTGCTTGCCCACTCCTTCCGAGTACGCTTTGTTGTCGACGCCGCCGGTTTGCAAGTTATGGCACGACGCGCACGAAACCGTGTTGTCCGACGACAGCCGCGGATCGTTGTACAGCATTTCGCCGAGTGCGACTTTGCGGATGTCCACCGGGATCGAATCGGCGATCGGTTGGATGGGTTCGTTGGCGAAAACGGTCGCCGACAGGTTATTCGGATAGTGTTCCGCCCGGTGTTTTTTCACCCAATCGAGCAGGATCTCCTTTTTGGCGTCGGTAAGCGACGATCCCCAGTGCACGAGGTAGTATTTGGCCATCGGCATCGAGCCGTCGGCAACCGATTTTTCGATTTTCGACAGGGTGACTTCGCCGACCGGCCTGCCGTCCGAAAGCGCCCGGTACGCTTCCGTCAGGTCGGTGTGTTTGAGCGCCTCGGATACGTCTTTCTTGACGATATCGCCTGCGACCGGCAGGTTGGCATAGAAGGGCAGGTTCGGTGTCGCGCTGTGGCAGTCCAGACAGCCGCCGTCGTCGAAGATCGCTTTTACCCGCATTTCGGCCGTCAGTTCGGGAGCCGGAATCCGGTTCACCGCATGATAGGTGATCGTCAGCGCGATAGCGATTACCGCCAGCGCCAGAATGACTTTTACGCTTTTTTTCATTTTTTGTTCGGGTTTATTGCCGTAAATCCGGTCTGCAAATACGGACTTATGGGGGTAAAGATAAGCAGGTTGTCTGAAATTTCCAACAAAAAAATCATTTCCTTCGGAAAGATCAGTCGACGGCGGCTTTTCGGATCCGCGCACCGTTTCCGTCGATCCCCAGGGCGTAAGTGCCGTCTTCGGGAATATCGACCGTCAACGTCCGTTGCGTCCATGTTTCGGAACTGAAATCCGCTCGTGCGATCGGCACGCTCTCTTCGAACAGGCTTAGTCTGTCGGCGTAGAGCGATCCGTCGCCCTGTACTTCCGCCGTGAAGGTGTGCCTGCCGCGGGTCAGATAAAGCCCTTCGTACAGACGTCCTCCGTCGGCGTAGCCGCAGCCGTCCCGGACGCCCGCGTCGCCCCGCATCGTCCAGTAGGCGCGGCCGTGTTCGAAGTTTCCGTTCTGGAACGTGCCGCTGCTGCGGATGCCGCAGTCGGAGATGAAATTGGTCGGCCGGATGCAGAGCAAGTCGCAAGGACTGAGGTAGCTGTTGCGGTAGATGCGGACGTTTTTGATCGGCGAGTAGTCGTCCTGCTCGGTGTTGTCGAACGGTTGTTTGCCGAAATAGGGATTGTCGGGCCAGGTGCCGACCGCATATCCCCCTTTGAGGACGCAATCGTAGACCGTGATGCTGTCGATTTCGGTGTCGCCCCAGTCCGGGTTGTCGGTTCCCCACGGGATGAAGGCGATCGCCTTGCCGCCGCCCGAATTGATGTAGCTGTGGCAGGCGGTTACGTTGCGGATCGAATTGTCGGCGTCCGGCCGCGCCCACCACCACAGGATGCCGCGCGGGTCGTCGTAAGCGGTCCACAGCACCACGCCGTCGTCGTTCGATTCGAGGAACGCGCGGACGATCTTGACGTTGTGCGTTCCGACGCCGAGTCCCAGGCCGTCGCCGCTGACGCACTGAACCTCGTGCATCTTCAGGTTGCCGATGAAGACGTTCTCGCAGGCGTAAAACGCCGTGTGGTAGTTGTTCGAACGGACGATGTCGAGGTTCGACACTTCGATGTTGCGCACGTTCCACAGCCCGATCGGAATGACGTGGATGCGGTCGGCGCAGTAACGCTGGTAATCTTCCTCGGCGTAGCGCTCGTCCTGGCATTCGGGATCCATCGAACGGATCTTGCCGGGGCCGGTGATCTTGATGTTTTCGATGCTTTTGCCCTGGAGCAGCGGCAGGTTCGAAACGTGCATGTTGTGCGTCCAGTTGATGCCGGGGATCGACCCTTCGTGCCCGTAGGCCGGTTTATACTTGTAATCGCGCGCGTCCTGCGACTGCCAAAGGATCGCGCCTTCGGCGATGTGCAGTTCGATGTTGCTTTTCAGCAGGATGTTGGTCGCGACATAGCGTTTGCCGTAAAACGAGCCGTCGCCGTCGAGCACGACCCGTCCGCCCCCCTTCGCGGCAGCGTCGTCGATCGCCGCCTGGATGGCGTCGGTATCGTCGGTGAATCCGTCTCCCTTGGCTCCGTAGTCGGTAGCGTGAACCGTGAGCGAAGGCAATGCGAAAGCGTAGGGATTCTCTTCGAAATCGTTCCAGTTGTCGATGTAGAAGCGCGGCCC
Source organism: Alistipes sp. AF48-12 (assembly GCF_003477565.1). NCBI lineage: Bacteria > Pseudomonadati > Bacteroidota > Bacteroidia > Bacteroidales > Rikenellaceae > Alistipes > Alistipes sp. AF48-12. Next base: position 249,671 of record NZ_QUDJ01000001.1, on the reverse strand, counting down.
GATCTTTAGAAAATTGCCTTTGTCGTCTTTGACGACCGCCAGGAACTGGCTGCTCAGCCGCGTCATGTCGCCATTGCGCATCGGGATGCCTGCGATGCGGAATTCCGGAGTCAGTTCGCCTTCGTACAATTCGGTCATCCGGTCGATATCGTCTTCGGGTTGTAGCATCGAAGTTTCGTAAATCGCGATTCGGGAGTATCGATTGCGGTATTTCGGGTCGATGCTGCCGGTGACCGCGATCTCATGCGGCGTGGCGGTGCAGCCGTCGATCCGGCCGGCCTGCGGTTCGAGCGCGGCCTCCTGCTCGAACGTGATCCGGTCGATTCGGAGCATGCCCTTGCCGCCGAGCGGTTCGATCCGGAAACCCTTCAGGCGGCCTTTGGCGTGCGGGTTGTCCGACAGGTTGAGGTAGCAGGTTTTTTTCGGCGAATTCGGTTCGATTTCGAAAATCTTGGATTTCGCTTCGTCATAGGTGCTGTCCCGGTCGGTGATGAAACGGAGTCGCAGCCGGGTCGCGGAACTCCGGTTCTCCATCAGCAGGAGTACCGTGTTGCGTTTTTCGAGCGTCGGATTGTAGAGCAGGTGCCGGCTGCCCGCCAGCGGCGGCGAGCTGAGCGAAGAACCTTTGCGGAACGTGTATTCCAACGCTCCGTCTCGGGTCGCCACGCTGCCGTTTACGGCGGTAAACCGTTCGGCGGAGCCGGGTTGTTCGAAAGTCAGCCCGGGAGTCGGGCCCGGCTGGGCCGGGGCCTGTCCGGTCAGCGACAAGGCGGCGCAAAGCAGCAGGCTGCGAAAAGGGGAGATTTTTTTTGGCATACGGTCGGTTTTGGGTTCATATCGAAAACGGTTGTCCGGCGGAAACGGGAAGGATTTCGTCCCGCCGCGTTGCCGGCGCCTGCCGGATCGTGCGGACGGACGTATCATTCCGGACTAAAATTATGGAAAATTTTTGTTTTTCGAAAAATTTCCCGTACGAATTCGGAAAAAGGGGAGACGTAAACGTTTTTTGCAAATCCGGACAGGGGCCGGGACAACCGTTCCGGAAAGCGTAAAAAAACATTAATATGTTGTTTGTTGATTCGTTATGCGGTGAATCGGAAAAAAACGGAGGGATTCCTTTTGAATTGAATTTTATTTTTTATACCTTTAAAACTGGATTGATCGTTGTATGGAATTTATTGACAGATCTTGCATAACTTAAACTAAACCTTAAGGATTATGGTAATTACATTTAACGAGCTGCGCCGAATCAAGGACAAACTGCCCAGCGGCAGTTCGCAGCGTATTGCGGATGAATTGAACATAGACGTTAACGTTGTGCGGAATTATTTCGGCGGGACGCATTTCAAGGAAGGCGGCCCGGTGGGCATTCATCTCGAGAAAGGTCCTGACGGGGGAGTGGTGACTTTAGACGATGCTTCGATCCTGGAGTGCGCGATGCGTATTATCGCCGAGCAGAAGGATCAGCAGTAACGTGGCGGAAATCGGGCGGCAGGGAGATCGAAAACGGTCTCCCTGTCGTTTTGCGAGCGGGGCGAAACGTGTTTCCGTGCATGTCGGGCGGCTCCGTATCGCGTTGACGCGCAGCTGTCGTAAGATACTAAAGGATAAATTAACGGTTTAAAACGGCCGTTTGTTGTATTTCGCAAAAAAATATGTAGCTTTGCAATCCAAATGCGGTTATCATAGCCGAACGCAGGGAATATCAGCGGGTCAGTAAAAACGAAAATATATAAAACTTTTGAACAAATGCAGAATAAAGGTGCACTGAAATTTTTGGCTATCGCGCTCGCGGTCGCCTGTGCGTATCAACTCTCATTTACTTTTGTTACGCGGCACGTGGAGAACAAGGCGGCCCAGTATGCTGCCGGAGACGCGGTCAAGGAGCAAAATTATTTGGATTCGATCAAATCGCAGACTGTCTACAACCTCGGGTTCATAAAGTTCAATTACAAGCAGTGCAAGGAGAAAGAGATCAACCTCGGTCTCGACCTGCGCGGCGGTATGAACGTCATGCTGGAGATCTCGATCGAGGATGTGATCCGGGCGCTTTCGAACGACAGCAAGGATCCCGGTTTCAACCAGGCGCTGGTGCAGGCCCGCGAAGAGCAGAAAAACAGTACGAAGGATTATATCACGCTTTTTGCCGAAGCCTACGAAAAGATTTCGAACGGCGGTCGGCTGAGCTATATTTTCAATACGCCGGAACTGCGCGAACAGATCACCCCGAACAGTACGAACGCCGAAGTGATCAAAGTGCTCCGGTCGTCGGCCGAAGGCGCGATCGAAAACTCGTTCAACGTGCTTCGCAACCGTATCGACAAGTTCGGCGTGACGCAGCCCAATATCCAGCGTCTTGAAAATTCGGGACGGATACTGGTGGAACTGCCGGGCGTCAAGGAGCCGGAACGCGTCCGCAAACTGTTGCAGGGGACGGCCAGCCTCGAATTCTGGGCCACTTACGAAAACCAGGAGATCTATCCGGCGCTGGTGCAGGCCAATGACGTGATCAAAGAACTGCAGGATGCGGGCGAAATCGTTGCGGAAACCGGCGGCGCGTCGACTGTTGCCGCCGCTGCGGACAGCCTGGTCGTCGCTACCGTCGCTGCGGACAGCACGATGCTGGCGAATGCCGACAGTGCCGCCGCAGCGGGCAATTCGACGCTGATTTCGCAGCTCGATAGCACCGATGCTTCTCATGTGGAAACCGACGAACAGGCGATGATTTCCAAATTCCCGCTGTTCGCGAAGCTGCGTCCGGTGGCCGACGAGCAGGGACAGGTCGGCAGGGGGCCGGTGATCGGATGGGCCAAGTCGTTCGATACGGCCGCCGTGAACCGTTATATGAGTCTTCCGCAGGTGAAAGCGCTGCTGCCCCGCGATATCAAGCTGATGTGGGGCGTCAAAGCCATCGATCCGCAGGAGACGACGTTCGCGCTCTATGCTATCAAGGCCAATACGCGCGACGGCAAAGCCCCGTTGGACGGCGGATCGGTCGTCGAGGCGCGCGAAGGATATGCGCAGCACGGATCGAGCGCCGAAGTGTCGATGACGATGAACGCTTCCGGAGCGCGGACATGGGCCCGTCTGACGGCCGACAACGTCGATCGGTGCATTGCGATCGTGCTCGACGGTTACGTTTATTCGGCTCCCGTGGTTCACGGGGAGATTTCCGGCGGACAGTCGTCGATTTCCGGACAATTTACGATCAACGAAGCGCGCGACCTGGCCAATGTGTTGAAGTCGGGTAGCTGCCCGCTCCGGCGCGGATTACGCAGGATACCGTCGTCGGCCCGTCGCTCGGTCAGGAGTCGATCAACGCCGGTATGATGTCGTTTATCCTGGCATTCGTGCTCGTGCTGATCTATATGATCTTCTACTATAACAGAGCCGGTTGGGTGGCAAGCGTCGCGCTGATATGCAATTTGTTCTTCCTGTTCGGCGTGCTGGTTTCGTTCGGAGCCGTGCTGACGCTGCCCGGTATCGCCGGTATCGTGCTGACGATGGGTATGGCGGTGGACGCCAACGTGATTATTTACGAGCGTATCAAGGAGGAACTCCGCATGGGCAAGACGCTCGCCATGTCCGTGGCCGAGGGGTACAAGAATGCCATGTCCGCCATTATCGACGGTAACGTTACTACGCTGATTACCGGTATCGTGCTGTTCATCTTCGGCACCGGCCCGGTGCAGGGATTCGCCACGACGCTGATCATCGGTATCATCACTTCGCTGTTCACCGCGATCCTGATCACCCGGTTGATTTTCGTGGGTATGCTGAACCGCGAACGCAAGATTACCTTCTCGAACAAATTCACCGAAAATTTCCTGGCCAACACCAAGTTCAACTTTATCGACAAGCGCAAGATCACTTATGTCATTTCGGGTATCATGCTGTTGATAACGCTCGTTTCGCTGGGCGTGCGCGGGATGAGTTACGGCGTGGATTTCTCCGGCGGCCGCGCTTTCGTGGTGCGTTTCGACCAGCCGGTCACCGCGAACGAAGTGCGTGAAGCGCTGGGCGATGTCTTCACGGGCACCGGTTACGAAGTGAAACAGTTCGGTCAGGACAACCAGATGCGTATCGTTACGCAGTATAAATACGACGACGAGGGGGACAACGTGACCGCCGAAATCGAAGACATGTTGTACAAGGCGCTCTCGCCGCTGATGACCGCGCAGCTTACCGAAGCCGAATTCCTGACGACGGCGCAGAATCCGTACGGGATCATCAGTTCCGACAAAGTGGGGCCGAGCGTGGCGCACGACATCAAGGTCGATTCGGTTATCGCCGTGCTGTTCAGTCTGGTCGCTATCGCGCTTTATATTATTATCCGGTTCAAACGCTGGCAGTGGGGTGTCGGCAGCGTGATTTCGCTGACCCTGGACGCCCTGTTCACGATCGGTCTGTTCTCGTTGCTGCACGGCCTGCTGCCGTTCAACCTCGAAGTCGACCAGTCGTTCATCGCCGCGATCCTGACGATCATCGGTTACTCGATCAACGACAAGGTGGTGATTTTCGACCGTATCCGCGAGTACCAGACGCTCTATCCGAAACGCAACATCAAGGACAACATCAATAATGCGATCAACTCGACGCTGACCCGCACGATCAATACTTCCGGTACGACGCTGGTCGTGTTGCTGGCCATCTTCCTGTTCGGCGGCGAAGTGATCCGCGGGTTCGTCTTCGCGCTGCTGTTCGGCGTGCTGATCAGTACTTACTCGACGGTATTCACCGCGACCCCGATCGCATACGACCTGATTCGCCGCAAAGAGCCTGCTGCGAAGTAAGCGTGCGCAGATCTTTTGGAGCATGATAAAACGGCGGCTGTGAAAACAGTTGCCGTTTTGTCATTCTTTTATTACCTTTGTTTCTGCTATGGGCTTCGGATTTCTGGATATTACGCTGGTCGATATTATCGATATCTTCGTGGTGGCGCTGATTATGTTTCAGGTGTATCGGCTGACACGGGGGACGAATGCGTTGCGCATCGTTGTCGGCATCCTGATTATCTACCTGCTGTGGATCGTGACCCGCGTGTTGAATATGGAACTGCTCAGTATGATACTCGGGCAGATCATCGGCGTGGGGGTAATCGCGCTGATTATCGTGTTCCAGCAGGAGATCCGGCGTTTTTTGATCCTGCTCGGCACGCAGTATACGAACCGACGGGTGTCGTTTATGGCCCGGTTGTTCCGTCCGCGCGGACGGAAAGTGAAGGTCGTCGGGCAGGAATGGATCGATACGGTGGTCGGAGCTTGCGCCGATATGGCGAAGACCAAGACCGGCGCGTTGATCGTGATTGCCCGTAAAGTGAACCTGTTGCCTTTTATTGAGCAGGGAGAGCGTATCGATGCGCTGATTTCCGCCTCGCTGATCAAAAATATCTTTTTCAAGAATTCGCCGTTGCACGACGGGGCGATGGTGATCGCCGACGATCGGATCGCGGCGGCGCGGTGCGTATTGCCGTCCACCGAGCGCGAGGTTCCCATGGAGTTCGGGATGCGCCACCGCGCGGCGCTCGGCGCTTCCGAGATAACCGATGCGCTGGTGATCGTCGTATCCGAAGAGCGCGGAACGATCTCCATCGCCCGCAAAGGACACATCAGCCGAGATATCTCCCCGGCCCACCTGCAAGTGCTGTTGCGCAAGGGGCTTTCCGTTTAATGCATACCGACTAAAACCCGATATAGCTATGACCAATTTATTCAGAGCGCTCCGAACCGGTGTTCTCTTGTCGTTTTGTTTCCCGTGTTTCGCTGCGGGACAGATGATTTATGTGGATCGCGTCGATCCGCAGTATGTTGTCGAACCGCTGGTCAAAAACGACCGCGGCGTGGCGCAGTCCAATACCAAACGCATTGCAGCCATTATGCAGCGGGCCCCGCAGGGGGCGACGCTGTTTTTTCCGGGCGGAGATTACTATTTCGCCGGTTCGGCGGCGCCGAATCGCGGAACGATCGAGTCTACGGCGACCGGACAGGTATTTCGCGGAGAGGGCGCGGGGACGACCCGTATTTTCCAGACCGATGCGCGCCGGGATTTCGGCTTTGTCTGCCGCGAGGATCTGAAGCGGGTTCCCGCCGCGACGATCCGCATCCGGCATAAAGGGTGCGTGATCGACGGGATGACCGTAGCGCTCGACCGGCAGACGCCGTCGAAGACGATCGCCGGAACCGCCGCGATCCAGATCGCCCACATTGCTTATCATCCCGATAACAATGTCGGAATCATCGAAACGACCGGCCGCGGCGCAGACTTTTTGCTGGACCACGTGATCGTTTCGCGGGTTAACGTCGGGGAGCAGCTCGGCTCGGGTATCCTTTCCGATAAGTTTTTTGAGGTAGGGATCGATATCATAGGTTCCGGCGGTCATGTGCGGGTATCGGACGTTAATCGACTGGACGCCCGCACCGGGATCCGGCTCGATAACGGAAACCATTGCGGACAAGGCGAGTACCAGTTCGAGTCGATCTATTGTATGGGTAATCCGGCCGTGTTCCGCGACGGGGTGTTCTTCGATTGGGTAGGCGGGCAGGCTCCGTCGATCCACAACAGCTCCTGTTCGTTTACCAGCGGAATCTTCGCCGGTCCGCGCGGCAAGTTCGGCGACCGGCTGAATCCGTATCCGGAAGCCGAAGTGGTCAGACGGCCGGGGCGCGATTGGGACTGGCTGACGCTGCACGGCCACTCGGTCGTCGACGATCCGAATCCGGCGCAGCGTACCGAGTGGTACGGACTGCCGCGTTATGCCGAAGTGGTGCGGATCGGCAGCGAACCGGCCGTCGGCGGCCGAGAGTGGGTTGCGGGCAAAGATTTCGACGTGGTACGGGTCGAGGGCGGCGACTGCGACGCGGCCTCGCGGATCGTCTGGAAAGGCGGCGACCGACCGGCTGCCGGCAGCGTTTACTACGTGACATTCCGCCAGCCGGCCGAATACCGGGTGCATGATCTGGAGTGGGGCAATGCGATCAACGTGTCGATGCAGGAAGCCAACCAGAGCGACGGTTTCGCAGTCAAGTTTTCCGACCAGGGGGTCGGACACCTGAATCCCGACTTCCGGTTCGGAGTGGGGTATAATTTCCTGTTTTCCGGCATGTTCGTGATCAACGGGGATTTTATCTTCGACGGGGACGTCGACCTGGTCAACATTACGGGGCTGACTTCGGGCGTTTGCAACATCCGTTTGCAGGGAGCCGACGCCAATCGGAAGTGTCGCCGCATATCGGTCAACAACAGTACGTTGAATTACTTGCGTCTCGGAGATTTTACCGAGAATATCCGCAGTTCGAACAATTTTATGGACAACGTCTGCCAGGTATTGTCCGCCGATCCGCAGGCGCTGCCAGAGTTGATTCGAGCGCGGAAATATGTGCTGGACGGACAGACGCCGGTCGAGGCCGTTCCGTCTTTCGAGAAATAAATTAAAACAGAGACAGCATGAAAACAGGATTGATTTTAGGAATCTCCGTACTGGTTGCAGCATGCGGCGGCCAGACGGGTAGGCAGGCCGCCGCCGGGCAGGATACGGCGACAATTGCCGCGGATTCGGGAATGCAGGTGCGCTATTACGAAGGCACGCTGCCTACGGCCGACGGCACTCCGATCAATTACGAGCTGGAACTTAAAAACGAAGAGTTCAGCGGCGACGGTTCGTACGATCTGACGATGATTTATCCGAAGGCTGATAAGGGAAAGGATAAGAAGTTCCGGATGATAGGACGGTGGGGAACGTTGCGCGGTTCGGCCGAAAATCCCGATGCGACCGTGTACCAGCTTAATTTCGGGGATACGACCCTCGAACAGATTAACTTCCTCTATTACCCTGACAGTCTGGTTTTGCTGAACCGGCACCAGGCGCGTCTGAAACCGGGGCCGAATTATGCGCTGAAGCAGGTGGACGCGCTCTCGTCCGCCGCGGAGTAATTTTCGCGGGACGATTCGTTGCGTCCGCCCCGCCGCGGGATCGAAAGGTCAGAAGATCGAAAAATGTTTCGGTTTGATGGCGAACCCGATGCGCAGGTAGCTGTGAAACCGGTCGTAATCGATCATGCTTTCGGCGTAGCCGTTGTAGTATTGCAGGTAGATATACTGGTTGCTGATTTTCGACAGCCGGAAAGCGGCGTCCATCTGGAAATTCGCATTCAGATTCCAGCCGCCCCGTTTAACGACGAGCATCGAAAAGCGGAACCGCTCGTTACGGGTCTTGTAGGTTCCGGCGACCTGTCCGTAGCCGGCGTAGCGGACGATGTGCGGATTGTCCGACAGCGCGAACGGGATCCAGAATTTGGCCTGTACCGTGAAATGCGGATCGATCTCGTAAATCGCCTGAAGGGTGATTCGGTTCCAGCTGCGCGACCAAATGCTGTCGCGCCCGTTCGATTCGTGTTCGAACTGTAGGAAACCTACTCCGACCACTTTGTCGCCCCGGGTGATCGGCATCCCGAAACCGAGCGTCGGGTTATAATTGTTTTCGTAAAACGGTTTCGAATCCTTGTAGATCTCCCAGAACGATTTTTGCGTATAGGTCAGAAACAGGTAGGTGTGCAGCGGGAGGATGCTTTTGATCAGCCGGTGCCGCAGGCTGATCTGGAATTTGGCGTCCGAATTGTCTTTCGTGACGCGGCCTCCCGAAAAACTGGTTCCGGTGACGATGTAGTTGTCTTTGTAGATGCCGAACGGCGGGATCGATTCCACAGCCCGGTAAAGGCTGTCTTTGTCGGGGTACCAATCGGGTATTTGCCGCGGTTTCTTGGCTTCGGCGATCTGCGCGATCGTCAGCGCGGCGGGCAGCAGCAGCGCCAGGAGTTTATTGGTCATGTCGTTTCGGTTGCGGATTTGCCGGCGATATATTCCTGTCCGGAAGCGTTTTCGGGATCGTTGCGCCTGATATGGGCAAAGGCGGTGCCGTATTGTGAGAATTGCCGGTACCGTGAAATAGGCTTGTCTGGAGTCTTTTCCTGCATGAAATTATCCTTTTTTACACCGCTCCGGATGCGGTAATACGGCGTTTGTAATCGTGTCGGCTGCATTATATGCCTGTCAGTAAAAAAAATGCGTATAAAACATTTTGCAAATGTGGATAAACGGCCCGGTTTGAAAAGTTCGTTTTCGCCGAATAATTGTTCTGAAAGTCGTTTTCGAACAGGCGTACGGAATATAATTATAATTTTGCAAAATATAAATGAAGGCGCGGTATGAAAGAAGAGGGTGTAAAGAAAGTCAATATGTCGATACTGGAGACCGAAATCGATCTTATCACATCGATCAAGAACGATTTCGCCATTTTTGAAAATTCCAGCGACCTGCCGGTGCTCGATTATCCGAGCCGGCTCGAAATGGGAATGATGGCGATTTGCCTCCGGGGAACTACGCGGATGAGCATCGACCTGAAAGAGTATACGTTCGGAGCGAACGACATGGTGATTGTCCTGGCCGACCAGATCGTCCAGCAACACCAGCGGAGCGACGATTTTTTGTGTTGCGTGTTCGCCGTTTCGATCAAGTTCGCCCAGGAAGCGATCCTGTCTTACCGGCAGTTCCTGCCGACCCTGTTGCGGATCAAAGAAGATCCCCGGATTCCGCTGAAACCCGAAGAGGTGGTTTCCGTTCTGGAATACTGTTCGTTCTTGCGCCAGAGAGTCAACATGCGAGACAACTGTTTCCGTCGCGAGATCGCCAAGAGCCTGTTCCATGCTCTTTTTTACGAATTGGGCAATATCATGAACCGTCATGCTCCCGCCGTCGGACGGCAGGTGAAAACGCGTCGGGACGAAGTGTTCGAACAGTTCATTCATCTGGTCCGGGATCATTATAAAGCCCAGCGTAGTGTGACCTTTTATGCCGACAAACTTTGTCTGACGCCAAAGCATCTGTCGAACGTGGTTAAGGGACTTACCGGAAAATCGGCCGGCGCGTGGATCGACGATTATGTGATTCTCGAAGCCAAGGCCTTGCTGAAATCGACCACTTTGACGATCCTGCAGGTGTCCGAAGCGCTGAATTTCGCGAACCAGTCTTTTTTCGGCAAATATTTCAAGCAGCATACCGGAGTCTCTCCGACCCAGTACCGGCGGATGTAGGCGGAATGCCGTTAAAAATATCCGGGCCCATCGGCCCGGATATTTTTTGAGAACGGAAACGGGCGCCGTTTCCCGGCGGGAGATCGTGCCGTCAGTTCAACCATCCGCCGGTGAATCCGGCTCCTTTCAATCCGTTTACGATGTAGGCGTTCTTTTTCATCAGTTTCCAGATCAGTTGCGTGCGGTAGTTTTCGAGCATGACCAGGATCGGGCCCTGATCGATGCCGAGCCACCATCCGTCGATCCAATCTTCACTCGGATTGAACGAGTCGAGAAAGCCGTAGTCGGTGTAGAGCGCCCCGTTTTTGTAGCTTTTCATCGCTTTCAGCGCGGCGTAGGATTCCGTCGGAGTAAACGGGAACGATCCGCCGGCTGCCGTCGGGGCGATCGTGCCGTCGTCGGCGATGCCGGCGGCCGAAGCTCCGCGGGCGTGGTACGCCCATTTGCCGTAGGTGCCGGCTCCCGGCCCGTCGCAGGCGGTGAGTCCCCAGATATCGGCGCCGTATCCGACGTATTTACTCGGATTTTCGATGCAGTAGCTACGGTTGGCCAGCGTGGCCCGCCGGGAATTTTCGAAATAATCGAGACCCGGTTTGGAGCGCATGAAGGCGTCCTTGATCCCTGCGAAATCGATCCACATGTGCGAATACTGGTGCCCGAACAGCGGCGAGAAGTTCACCATCTCGTAGTTCTGGAAACTGCTGTAATTGTAGGTAGCCGTCCAGCGGTTCCATACGCTGCCGTCGAGTTTTTTGTCGGTCTCGGGCGAGCCGATTGCGAGGATGTAGAGGATCATGGCTTCATTGTAACCCTGCCAGGTGTACGGTTGGAAGCCGGATTCGGGAGTCCAGCCGAGACTCATCAGTTCGCCCTCGTTCATCGCCCATTTCCAGTCCACTGCGCGGTACAGTTCGTCGGCCAACCGCCGGATTTCGTTTTCTACGGCATTGTCCCGGTCGTAATAGGTCTGGGCGGACAGGATACCGGCCATCAGCAGTCCGGTGTCGATCGTCGAGAGTTCGTTCTGTCCTTCCCGGAGACTGGTGTTCCGGTTCAGAAAATGATAGAAGAATCCCTTGTATCCGGCCGAAAATACCGGGTCGGTGCCTTTCGGCGCATCGTTGAACGTCCGTAGCGTGACGACCGTCCGTTGGGCCGCTTCGTCGCGCGTGACGAAGCCGCGTTCGACGCCGACGATGTAGGCCGTCAGGCCGAATCCGGTGGCGGCGATGCTGCTCATCGCTTCGTTGTTCGTCGCGCTGGCCCGGTCGGGAACCAGTCCGTTCGCCGTGTTGGTCAGTTTCCAGAAGAAGTTGAAATGCGTGCGCTGGAGATCGTTCAGCAGCGTTTCGTCCATGTCGGGCGGAGTGGGGGGCGGGATAAATCCTTCCGAATCGTCTTTCGAGCAGGCTGCGGCCAGCAGCAGCGACAGGACGACCCCCGTTTTTTGCAAAATATTCATTTTTCAGTGTTTTTTAGCGGTTGAAACGAAGAGAGACGATCCTTGCGGGCCATCCCTCTTCGCTGTATTTTTCCGGTAAGGCTTATTTCTTGATGCAGCGTACCGGCAATTGCCAGGCCGCATCGGCCCAGTTGGCTCCGGTATTCGACGCCGAACTGTTGTTGATATCGACTTTCCACGGGGCGGTGTTGCTGCCCTTGCTCGACGTCCAGTAAGCGGCCGCTTCGCCGTAAGCCTGCGGCTGCGTGTCGCCGTTGGTCAGCCAACCGCCAATCGGCAGCTTCATCACGGAGTTCATCAGCGTCAGCGTGATGCCTGCGTTGCCCGAAACCCCGTTGCCGCTGATCGTTCCTCCGGTTACTTTCGCGATGGCGGCGTTGAACTGATCCAGTGTCGGTACGGCGTACCCTTCCGGGCAGACCGTCCATTCGCCGATAGCGTCGTAATCGATCTGGTAGGAAGCGTCGAATGCGGTGGCTCCGTACGGCTTGCCGTATTGCAACATCTGGCCGATCGAAGCGGCGTTGATGCCGTCGGCGCCGTAAGCGCCCGGATCGGCCGAAGCGGCTCCGATGTTGCGGTCGAGCCAGACGTCGCCCGGATCGACGTAGCCGTTACCGTTGACGTCGATGAAGATGGTGGTGTATTCGAGTCCCTGGTAAGTGAAGGTCTCCGGTTCGAACGGAATGCCCGGAACATCGGACAGGACGGTGACCGGAATGGTCGCGGTGTAATTCGTCGAGCCGATCTTAACGATGACCACGAGGTTCGTTACACCGTCCGAAACCGGAGTTCCGGACAACGGCACGTCCACCGTTCCGTCTTCGGCAGCCGGCAGCGTCGCGTCGAATGCGCTGCAACTGATGCCGTTGGTCAGGTCGATGCTGATCGTCGCCTGCTGCTCTTCGGCGGCCGTGTAATGCAGCGCGATTTTGACGTCGGAGAGTTCGACGCCTTTCGACAGGGTGCCGGTTACGGTACTGCCGGCGGCGTCGAGTGCGATATCGCCCGCGATTTCGACCGGAATGTCCGCCGTATAGGTGTTATCTCCCTGCGTCATAGTTATTTTCAGGGTCTTCGTTCCGTAGTCGGACGGCGTTCCTGTTACCGGGACGTCGAGCGTGCCGCCCGAAGGCGCAGCCGGTAGCGATGCGGTGAACTCCGCGATTGAAATACCGGATACCTCGTCTGCCGAAACGGTTACTTCCTGGTTCGCATACGACGTATAGTGCAGCGCGATGTTGCCGTTGGCGATGGCCTGTCCGATGCGGAACGTGCCGGTAACGACGCTTGCCGCGGCGTCGAGCGCAATGGCCGGCGTTACGGTCGCGGGGATCGAGATGAACACTTCGTATTCGCCGACGCGGATCACCGGCCGCAGGTTCATGCTGCCCGATGCAGTCGGGGTTCCCGAGACGGGGATCTCGACGGTTCCGTTCCCGTTGTCCGAAGAGGTCGGCGAAGCCAGCCGCACGTCGATCGGATCGCAGTACAGTCCGTTGACCTCCGGCAGCAGCACTTGGGCGCTCTTACCGAGACCGTTGGTATAGGCCAGCGTGATTTTGGTGCCCTGTGCGACCGCCTGACCTTGTGTCAAGCTGCCCTGGAACGAGCTTGCGGCCGAGTTGATATAGACCGTATTGTAAACCTTGTCTATTTTGGGGTCTTTGCCGCAGCCGGCCGCCAGAACCAGCGCGCAGATCGCAAGTAGTCTGAATGTTTTCATAATATTCATTTTAAATAGGAGTGGATTGTTTGCTTATTTCGTGATTTCGAAGGAACCCTCGAGTGCGGCGTCCGAGCTGCCGCCGGCCCATACTTTGAAGTCGCCGGGCTCGTAGCCGAAGCTCATGTCCTGCCGGTAAAAGCCGACCGCGTCGGACGTGATCGTGAAGCTGACTTCGCGGCTTTCGCCCGGCTCCAGCGTTACCCGTTCGAACCCTTTCAACTGCCGCGTCGGACGGGTTACGCTGGCCACCAGGTCGCGCACGTAGAGCTGTACGACCTCCGTGCCGCGTACCTTGCCGGTGTTCTTGACCGTAACGGTTACGGCGACGGGCTGTTTCATGTCGGTCTTTTCCGGAGCGACCTTCAGGTCGGAGTATTCGAACGTCGTGTAGCTGAGGCCGTAGCCGAACGGATACAGCGGCGTGGCGGTCGGTTCGTTCAGGTAGCGCGAAACGTAGTGTTGTTCGCCCTGTCCCGGCGTGTACGGCCGGCCGGTATTTTTCGCGTCGTAATGGATCGGCACCTGACCGAGGTTGCGCGGGAAGGTCATCGTCAGTTTGCCGCAGGGATTGAAGTCGCCCGACAGCACGTCGGCTACGGCATGTCCCCCTTCGGTACCCGGATACCACGCTTCGACGATCGCGTCGGCTACGGTGCTTTCCCACGACAGGTCGAGCGGACGTCCGTTCAGCAGGACGAGGATCAGCGGTTTGCCGCTTTGGGCGACTTCCTGGATCAATTCCTGCTGGATAGCCGGGATCCGAATGGAAGTCAGGCTCGTCGCCTCGCCGCTCCAGAAGCCCGGATGGCCCACCGCCATTACGACTTTATCGGCCGAACGGGCGGCATTGAGCGCGGCGGCGAATCCGCTGCGGTCGTCCTTATCGGGTTCGGAACCTTTCGTATAAATCACCTTGTCGGCCCCGAAACGCTCTTTAAGTCCGGTAAGAATCGAAACGACCTTGTCGGCTTGTCCCTGTCCGTACCACGATCCGAGCAGGTCGAGCCGGGCGTCGGCGAACGGTCCGATCAACGCGATCTTTTTCCCTGCGGCGATCGGCAGCGCTTCCTTGTCGTTCTTCAGCAACACCATCGACTTGCAGGCCATGTCGCGGGCCGCTGCGAGGTTCGCCGGTTTGTAAAATTCTTTTTCGGCTGCTTGCAGGTCGTGGTATTTGTACGGATCGTCGAAAAGACCGAGCGCGAATTTCACGCGCAGTACTTCGGCGCACATGATGTCGACCTGTTTCTGCGGAACCATGCCCGTTTCGACGAGCCATTTCAGGAAACGGTGGTAAACGTCGCCCTGCAGATCCATGTTGATCCCGGCCTCGATCGCCAGTTGGCCGGCCAGCGAGCTGTCGGCCGCTACGCCGTGTGGAACCAGTTCGTTGATCCCGGTGAAGTCCGACACCACGAAACCGTTGAATCCCCACTCTTTGCGCAGGATCTGCTGCATCAGGTATTGGCTGGCATGGGCCGGCACGGCGTCGATATCGTTGAATGCGGCCATCACCGTTCCTACGCCTGCGTCTACGGCCGCCTTATACGGAGGCAGGTAGGTTTCGCGCAGCGTGCGGTCGGTGAGATCCACCGTATTGTAATCGCGCCCCGCTTCCGGAGCTCCGTAGGCGGCGAAATGTTTTACGCAGGCCAGGATCGTCGTGTCGGAGGCGAGCGCCTCGGGAGTCGTTCCCTGGTAGCCCTGTACCATCGCGATCGCGATCAACGATCCGAGGTAGGTGTCTTCGCCCGATCCTTCCGAAACGCGTCCCCAGCGCGGATCGCGGGTGATGTCCACCATCGGCGAGAACGTCCAGTTCAGCCCCGATGCGATCGCCTCGCGCGCCGCTACGCGGGCCGAGTTTTCGATACCTTGCAGATCCCACGAGCACGACATGCCGAGGTTGATCGGGAAGATCGTTTTCATGCCGTGGATCACGTCGTAGCCGAACAGCAGCGGAATGTGCATCCGCGTTTCCTCGACGGCAACCCGTTGCAGTTCCCGGTTGTATTCGGGAACGTGCGCGTTGAAAATATTGCGCAGGTGCCGTTGCGGATCGCCTCTTCGACGTTCTTGGGCAGTGTCGGGCCGGTCGTGGTGAAATGGCTCGAATAGAGTACGAGCTGACCGATCTTCTCGTCGAGCGTCATCAGGCGCATCACCGAATCGACCCGGCGGTCGATCTGCCGGTCGGCGAAGAAATGCCGCGCTCCGTCGGTCGATATGCCGCGATCGGCAGTCATGTGACAGCCCTGCGTCAGCAGCGCCGCGCAGGCGGTAAACAGGATATTTTTCAGGTTGGTCATAAGTTTCATTTTGTGTATTCGATGGTTTTGTGGTTGATCGTAAAGCCGAGCCGGTCGAGTCCGCGCCGGATGTCGTTCTTTTTCATAAAGGCGTTCCAAACGGTCGCGTTGCGGTGGTTTTCGATCATCACCAGGATCGGACCCTGGTCGATGGCGATGTAGCTTTCCGTCGAACGGGGTTCGCCGAGGCTCAGATTCACCGCGTCGTAGAATCCCATGATTCCGAACGCGACGGACCCGAGGTTGCGGTAGAGGTTTTTGAGGACGGCCATCGACTCTTCGGGCGTGTACGGCATCGACGACAAGGCGGCGGTAGGTGCGATCGTCCCGAAGTCCTCGCCGACGCCGGGCGTGTGCGCCCGGTAGCCTTCCGGCAGCGCGTCGCATGCGGTCAGGCCCCAGAAATCGGGGCCGTATCCCACCCAACGGTACGGGTTGTCGATGCAGTAGGCGCGGTCGACCAGCGTATAGCGGCGGTTCTGTTCCCAGTAGTTTGCAAACCGGTCGGCCAGCCCGCGCGGGTCGAGTCCCGTGTACGAGTAGTGCACCCAGAACAGCGGCCCGCCCATCTGCGCCCGTTTGCCGAGCGGCAGCATGATGCCGTAGAAATCGGTCGCGCAGAAGAACTCGCCCTCCTTGCGGTTGACCCAGCAGTCGTCGTAGACCTGCTTGTCGATCGGAAAGGTCGGCGATGCGGCTGCAAGGATGTAGGTGACGAACGTTTCGTCGTACCCTTTGATCGGATGGTTCATTGCGAAGCCGTAGTCCGGCGACCAATGCCAGTACAGGGCGTTCTGTCCCTGCGTATAATGGCTCCATTCCACCTCGCGCCACAGTTGTTCGATCCGGTCGCGCAACGCTTTCTCTGCGGCGTCGTTGCCGTCGAAATAGCCTTGTGCGGCCAGCAATCCCTGTACGAGAAACGCCGTTTCGACCAGGTCGCCGCCGTTGTCCTTTTCGCTGAAATGGTACGGCTGTCCGGTGCGTGTGTTATACCAGTGCGCCCATGCGCCGTGGAAACGCGGCAGTTTTTCGAGCGCCCCGACGATTTTCGTAAGCCGTGCGACTGCCTCCGGACGTGTTACGAACCCGTTGCGTACGCCCGCTACGATCCCCATGACGCCGAAACCGGAGCCGCCGGTGGTGATGCAGTCCGCCCGTTTGTCGTTCGAACGTTCGTAGGCGAGGCCGGTCAGCGGATCGGCGAAATCCCAGAAATAGCGGAACGTGTAACGCTGCACCATTTGTTGGAGCTGTTCGTCCGAAAAGTCCGAGATCGCGGCTGAAATCTGCGGGGTTTCCGAAAGCTGTTTTCCGTCGGCGCCGAGCGCCGCCACACGGTACGTATAGACTGCGTTGCGGCCGAGTCCGGCGACGAAGTCGAGGTAATAGAGGTTCGGGGTCTCTCCGCGCAGCGACTTTTTGCCGTCGCGCAGCAGGTATACCGCGTAGCTTTCCGCGCCGGATACCGCCGGCCAGCGCAGTTCCACGTGCGAGTCGTACCCCGCGGCCTCGATCCGGCCGACGGTCGGAAGGAAACTGCGCAGGTCGGTCTGCACCGGAGTCTGCGCCGCGCCGCAGTACCACAGCAGCGTCAGCAACGACAGCAGGAGTCCCGTTTTTTTCATCGATGTCCGATTAATAGCCGTCATTCTGTTTGAGGTTGTTCATCAGCAGGATCTGTTCGTTCGGTACCGGCATTACGTAATTTTTCGGAACGACTACGGGCGAAGCCGGCGGCAGCGGCAGCGTGGTCGATGCCGGGGCCAAGCCTTGCGCTTTCATCTCTTCGAGGCCCTGTTGTTCGGACTGGATTTTGGCCCATACCTTCGCGGCGAAATAGCCCGGTTGCATCTTGTCGATCCGTACCAGGTCGAAGTAACGGTCGCGTTCCATCGACAGTTCGATCCGCTTCTCTTCCCAAATGTTTTCGAGCGTCGGCTCTTTCGAGGCGAGTCCCGCGCGGGTGCGGACGGCATTGTACCAGGTCGATGCTTTCGCGTCGCCGGTACGGACGGCCGCTTCGGCGCCAATCAGCAGCACTTCGGCCCAGCGCATCATTCGGATGTTGCCGCCGTAGTTTTCGTTACCCCCTACGACCGGCCGCGGCTGGTAGCCTTTGCGGCAGAAGCGGTTCGGGTAGCCGTTGCTGACCGAGTTCGGGTCGCTTTCGCTGTAGGCGCCGATGATTGTCGTGCCGTCGATCACGCTTTGGGTCTGTACCATGCCGCTGTATATGGTCGTTTTGCCATAGATGATGTCGTTGTCTTTGCGTTTGTCGCCCGGTTCGTACGATTGTACGAGGTTCAGCGACGGCGCGATGTATCCCCAGCCCCAGTTCGGTTCGCCGCGGGTGCCGAGCAACTGCCAGCCCTGGTATGCTCCGTCGGAGGTCGTGAAGCTGGCCGCCCCGATTTCGAATACCGATTCGACGCTGTATTCGCCCGCTTTTGTAAAGATGTTATCGACGGCGATCAGGTCGTATCCGTCGGTCGAAGATTCCATGTCTTTGACGATCTGTACGATCTGTTGATAATATTGCATGGCGTTGGCCGGATCGTCGGCGGCGCGGTACAGCAGCACTTTGGCCAGCAGTCCCTGGGCCGAGCCCTTGTGGGCGCGGCCGTACCACGAAGTCGGATACCATTTGGCGGATTCGGCTTTGTCGGGCATTTTCAGCGCGATTTGCAGATCGGCTACGATGGTGTCGTACAGCGCCGTGCGGTCGGAAATTTTCAGAGCGGCCTGTTCGGCGCCGGAGAGCGTTTCGAGCGGAACGATCGGGCCTTTACCCCATAGTTTCAGCACGACGAAGTAGAACCATGCGCGATTGAAGCAGGCTTCGCCCTGCAGGATCTCTTTTTGTCGTGGGGCGAGCCCTTCGAACGTGTCGATGGTTCTCAGCGCGGTGTTGGCCCGGCCGATGCCGGTATAGGCGTTCAGCCACAGCCAGTTCAGAAAGGCGGAACTTCCGGTGAGTCCGGACAGGTTCTGGAACTGGTTGGTGCCGTTGTTGTAGATCGTGCCGCCGCCGTCGGACATCGAACTGCCGCGCAGCGCGTTGTCCGAGCACAGGTCGCCGATCCACGAACCGGTCGTTTCGTAGGTGCTTCCTTCGCGGTAGGTCGCATAGATGCTGTTGGTCAGGCTCGCAGCGGAATTGCTGTTGCCGAGAAAGTCGCCTTCGGTCATCTGCCCCTGCGCCGGTTGGTCGAGGAAGCCGTCGCAGGAACTCAGGCTCAGCCCTGCGGCCAGTATGGATAAATAGATGGTAATCCTTTTCATTGTTTCCTGTTTTTAAGAGGTTAAATACCGATGCTGATACCGAACGAATACATGCGCGAAGGCGGATAAGTGCCGTCGAAACTGTCGATACCGGCGCCGTTGGGCGGACCCGATATTTCAGGCGAGTACGAGGTCGCATTGGTCGCCGTCCACAGGTTGTGCACTGAGAAGTAGACTCTCAGGTTGCGCATCTTCATTTTGGACGAGATCCGCTGCGGGAACGTGTAACCGAGGGTCAGGTTCCGGATCTTGAAATAGCTGCCGTTTTCTACGTAATACTGGCTGTATTGGTTGTTCGTCCCGGGGCCGTCGAGCAGTACGCGCGTGGTCTTGTTGGTCGATCCTTCGCCGACCCACGAGTGCAGGTAGTCGGTCGTCACGTTGTACGGCGAGACGCCGAGCGTCTGACGGCGGGTGCTGTAAATTTTGTTCCCGAGGCTCGAATAGAGATCCATTTCGAGGTCGACGCCCTTGTAGGCGAAGCGCATGTTCAGCCCGAGAGTCACTTTCGGCAGGTAGCTGCCCATGTAGATACGGTCGTCCTTGTCGATCACGCCGTCGCCGTTTTGATCCTTGTACCACAGGTCGCCGGGCGTCGCGCCGTCGATCGACGCGGTCTCTTCGATGATCTGCTTGTTCTGGTAGATGCCGAGCACCTCGTAGCCCCAGAAACCGCCGATCGGGTAGCCGACCTTCGTGACGTTCGCGCCGTTTTCGAGCGGCGGCAGGTTCTGGTTCACCGAAACGACCTTGTTTTTCAGCGTCGTCCCGATCAGCGACAGGTCGTACGAGAAGTCGCCCCGGTTTTCGCGCCATCCGATGTTGAATTCGATGCCGGTGTTACGCGCCTTGGCGATGTTCGACAGCGGCGAGTAGGTCGAACCGCTGATGCCCGGCAGCGTGATGTTGGTCAGGATATTGGCCGTCGTTTTGATATAATAGTCGAATTCCAGCGTCAGGCGGTTGTTCAGCGCGCGGAAATCGAGCCCGAGGTCGAACTGCCGCGCCTCTTCCCAGTGCAGGCCGTAGTCGATCACCATATCGAGCACTTCCGAAGTGGTCACGCTCGCGGGATCGCGGCCGAATACGCCGTTGACCCGGTTCACGTAAGCCGTCTGAATATTGTTCGGGATACCGGCGTCGGAGCCTACCACGCCGTAGCTGGAGCGCAGTTTCAACTGGTTCAGCCAGCCGACGTTTTTCAGCCAGTTCTCTTCGTGCATCGCCCAGCCGACGCCGACGGCCGGGAACGTTCCGTAGCGACCGTTGACCGGAAAGCGCGACGATCCGTCGGTACGCACCGTGGCGGTTATCAGGTATTTGTTGTCATAGTTGTAATTGACGCGAGCCAGATACGAAAGGTAGGTGAAAACCGCGCCGCCGGTGGTTCCGGTCAGCGTAGAGGCTTGTCCGAGCCCGGTGTACCACAGGTCGCGGTTTTTCCATGCCACGTCGGGCATGCCCAGGATCTTCTGACTCTGATCTTGCGAGGTGGTTTTCTGGAAGGTGATGCCGACCAGCGCGCTGAACGCATGTTTGTTCTTTTCGAACGAGTAGGAGAGCGTATTTTCGTTCAACCAGTTGAACGTGCGGCTCTGGTTGACGCTCAGTTCGTTGTCGGTACGCCGTTGGTCGACGTTGACTTCGTATTTCGGCAGGAAGCTTTTGCCCTCGGAGTTGGAATTGTTCAGCGTATAAGAGGATTGGAAAACGAGGTTCTTGACCGGTTCCAGCTTGACGAAAAAGTTGGCGATCGTCTTGTAATAGTTCGTATAGTTGTCGCTGTTGTAGTATAGGTTGGCTACCGGATTGCCCGATTTTCCGATCTCGTCGACCGGGCCGAAGAATTTCGACGGGTCGTCCGGGTCCATCACCGGAGCCGTCGGCAGGGCGCGCAGCGCGCTCGCGAGATTCGATCCCTGGCTGTTGCGCCGTTCGTAGATGTAGGAGATATTGCTTCCGATGGTCGCCCATTTGGTCAGGTCGTAAGTGTTCGACAGCTTGACGTTGGCCCGTTCGTACCCGGAGCTTTTCATCACGCCTTCCTGATTGAAATAACCCGAAGAGAGGCCGTAGGTCGTTTTTTCGCCGCCGCCCACCAAGTTGACGTTGTAGTTCTGCGTTACGGCCAGTTGCGTGATTTCGCGCTGCCAGTCCGTTCCGCGTCCGGCCGCGTCGATTTGCTGCTGCGTGTAGGGCAGGGAGATCGAAGTCCCGTCGGCGGCGTTCTGCGCCATCACCCTGCGGTTCTGCAGGTAGAGGTATTGCCCTGCGTCGGCGTAGTCGAGGTAGCGTTCCATCTGCGATACGCTGACGTTGGCGTCCACGGTCAGTTGCACGGGTTGGTTCTTGCGGCCCTGTTTGGTGGTGATGATGATCACGCCGTTGGCGCCGCGCGAACCGTAGATCGCCGTTGCCGAAGCGTCTTTGAGCACCTCCATCGACTCGACCTCGTTCGGGTTGAGGAACGAGATATTGTCCATGATCAGACCGTCCACGACGTAGCACGGATCGGAGTTGGTGAACGAACTGACGCCGCGCACGCGGATTTGCGGCGCGCCGCCCGGCGCGCTGTTCTGCACCACTTCGACGCCGGCCACCTTGCCCTGCAGGCCTTGCAGCGGGTTGGCCGCCGCAACGGTCGTCGCCAGTTCGCTTCCTTTGATCGACGCGATGGAACCCGTCACGTCTCGCTTGCGCTGTACGCCGTATCCTACGACTACCACGGCGTCCAGGTCGGTGGCGCTGTCCTGGAGTGTCACGTTGAGCGAGGCTTGTCCCGTGTAAGGGATTTCTTGCTCTTTGTACCCGATGTACGAAAATACCAGGACGTCGCCCGGTTTTACGTCGAGGGAGAAGGTTCCGTCCGCGCCGGCGTACGTGCCCCGGTTGATGTCGCCCTTGATCAGAACGCTGGCCCCGATCAGGGGTTGCCCCTGGGTATCCGTTACGCGGCCGGTCAACAGTTTTGCGTCGCCCTGCGCATACGCCGCCAGGGAACAGCAAAAAATTAGGGCTGACAGCACGATCAGCCTAACCGGTTTTAAAAAGTCGAATACTTTCATAGAAACAGATTTAGTTTGGTTCGATTGTATTTGTTGACAGACAGGTACAAAGCAGATGCCAAGAATCGTATTCCGGTGTTTTTGCGCCTGAATGAGCCTAATTCGGCGAATCCCGTATTTTTTCGTTCGTTTCTCCGGCGAAAATGCCCGGAATCCGTTACCTTTGTAGAAGGTTTAAAATATTGCGGGTTATGAAAAGAATGTTGTTTGCCGTTTTGTTGCTGGCCGTTGTGTCGGCCCGTGCGGAAGGATTCCGTTTTGCGCTGATGAGCGATCTGCACGTCACGGCCGATTCGCTGGCCGCCAACGACTTGCGACATGCCGTCGATCAGATCAATGCGACGCCGGGACTGAGCTTCGTAATCGTTTCGGGCGATTTCACCGATTACGGAGACGATGCCTCGCTGCGGAAAGCCAAAGCGATCCTCGACGGGCTGAAACTGAAATATTACGTTACTTCCGGGAATCACGAAACCAAGTGGAGCGAGTCCGGAGCGACCGCTTTCGGGCGCATTTTCGGTTCCGACCGTTTCCGGTTCGAGTACGGGAATTACCTGTTTCTTGGGTTCAATACGGGGCCGGTGATCCGGATGGCCGAAGGGCACGTCGCGCCGCAGGACGTTAGCTGGCTCGAAAAGGAGCTTGCGGACTACGGAACCGAACGGCCGGTTTTTCTGGTTACGCATTACCCGATGATGAAGGGCGACGTCGATAATTGGTACGCGGTGACCGATGCCGTCCGCAAATACGATATCCGGGCGTTTATCGGCGGGCATTACCATACCAACCGGCTGGCCGATTACGACGGTATTCCGGCTTTCATCTGCCGTTCGACGCTACGGGGCGGCGAGCCGTTCGGCGGATATTCGGAATTCGAAGTGACGGCCGATTCGGTGATCGTTTACGAGCGGAAGATCGGGGCCGGACCCCAGCGATGGGGCGCGTATTCGTTGAAAGATACCTATTTTACCGCAGATACCGCCGGATATGTGCGCCCCGACTTTTCGATCAACGCGCGGTACGGCAGAGTGAAAGAGACGTGGATGACCCCGATCGGCAATGCGATCTATTCGTCGCCGGTGCTTTGCGACGGGCGGGTGTACGTGGGCGACGACCTCGGACTGTTGAATTGCCTCGATGCCGCGGATGGCAGGCTGCTGTGGCGGTTCGCCGCGAAAAATCGGATCATCGGAACGTCGGCCGCAGCCGACGGAACGGTCGTGTTCGGGTCTGCCGACGGCAATATTTACGGAATAGACGCGAAAAAGGGGAAATTGCGCTGGAAGGTCGAAACTTCGGAAGCGGTGCTCGGCGCCGTGACGATCGACGGCGGAGTAGCCTACATCGGTTGCAGCGACCGGACGTTCCGGGCGATCGACGTGCGTACGGGCCGGGAGGTATGGACGTTTACCGGGACGAACGGATACGTCGAAACGCGTCCGCTGGTTTACGACGGTAAAGTGATCTTCGGAGCCTGGGACGACCATCTGTATGCGCTGGACCGTTCCGACGGACGCTTACTGTGGTCATGGAGCGACGGGCGTCGTGGTATGCACTATTCGCCCGCCGCGGTCTGGCCGGTGGCAACCGCCGGACGGATTTTCATAGCGGCTCCCGACCGGGTGTTGTCGGCGATCGACGCTTCGACCGGCCGGACGCTGTGGCGTACCGCCGAATCGACCGTGCGCGAAACCGTAGGGCTCTCCGAAGATTCGTCGAAAGTGTACAGCAAAACGATGCGGGACAGCGTCGTATGCTTTTCCACACGCGGCGACCGGCCTGAAAAACGGTGGGCGTCGTACGTGGGTTTCGGTTATGAAATCGCGCCGTCGATGCCGCAGGAAAAAGACGGGGTCGTCTTCGGAAGCACGATGAATGGGGAGGTCTATGCGCTCGACGCGTCGGACGGCAGCGTGCTGTGGCGGCATAAGGTCGATAACTCGCTGATCAGTACGGTCGTGCCGCTCGATCGGAACCGTTGCCTGTTCACCAGTTCGGCCGGGATCGTCGGGTTGCTGGAAGCGCGGTGACGGATGCTTCGGGAAAAAGAATAAAAACGGCGGAGAATCCGAGGATTCTCCGCCGTTTTGTACGAGATTCGTACGAACCGTCGATTAATAATTGTTCTTTTTCGGTTCGAAGTAGGCTTGCGGGTGAGCGCAGGAAGGGCAGCTTGCGGGCGCTTTCTTGCCTTTGTGGATGTAACCGCAGTTGCGGCACTGCCATTCGATCTCTTCGTCGCGTTCGAAAACCTTGTCGGCTTCGACGCGGGCCAACAGCGCGCGGTAGCGTTTTTCGTGCTCGGCTTCGACGGTGGCGATTGAGCGGAAAACGGCGGCGATCACCGGGAATCCTTCCTGATCGGCCACATCGGCGAACGTCGGGTAGAGATCCGTCCACTCTTCGTTTTCTCCGGCTGCCGCGGCTGCGAGATTCTCTTTAGTTGTTCCGATTACGCCGGCCGGATAACTCGCCGTAATCTCGACCATGCCTCCTTCCAGGAATTTGAAGAATCGCTTGGCGTGTTCCTTTTCCTGTTCGGCCGTTTCGGCGAATACGCCGGCGATCTGTTCGAAGCCCTCTTTTTTGGCTACGCTTGCGAAAAATACGTAACGGTTCCGTGCCTGCGACTCCCCGGCGAAAGATTTCAACAGGTTCTGTTCGGTTTTCGTGCCTTTGATACTTTTTCCCATTTCTTTAAGCTTTTATAGTAAATGATTTCGTTATGTCTCTGCTTTCCAGTACAAAGATACGCGGAGATCGGAAAAATAGCAAACGATCCGCGATCATAAATATTTATAACCGTATAAGTTTATGTGATCCGTCGCGAGGCCGAAGACATCGCATATGCCGGAGCCGCCCGGCCGGTTTTCAGCCGTATGCCGCAAAAAGAGTTTTTTGTAGGTACGGCTTTTCTTCGAAAAACGGCGGATTACGACGTCCAATCGGGTTTGGACGGTAAATTTCCCGAATTTTTCTTTTGAAATAACGTCTATCAAAATATATCCTCCTAAGTAATCTTTCGGCGGGTTTTTAATATGTTTTTCTCTTTATCTTCGCAAGCGCATAATACGAACGGAGCAAACCAGCTATAAAACCCGGAATTTTTTCATGCGAACAGTTTTATCGGAGCCGACCGACTAAAATTAATATTTTATTCGCTGTTTTCAAAACAAAGTCTCCGCCGTATCCCGGCCCGTTCCGGTGCGCGATACGGCCCCGTGCCGGAAACGGGGAGCGTCGTGCGGAAAATGAAATTTTGTTCCGGGACAGAGCCGGTTCCGGCGTTTGCAAAACGTGTGCGTAAGCGCAATCGGTTCGCAGGGAGAAAAGTCGCCGCAATTTTTGGCCGGCGTGAAACGTTTATCCGACAACGGGGTATTGTTTGTCAAGTCAAAAATAAATACCTTTGACGCGTGTCTATCCGCGGATTTCGCGGGTTTTCCACAGGAACCCGATTTATTTATACGACATTATGAGCGATTCGATCAAACACGAGTGCGGCATTGCCTTTATCCGCCTGCTCAAGCCGGCCGATTACTACCTGAAAAAGTACGGCACCTCGTTCTACGGACTTAACAAAATGCATATCCTGATGGAGAAGCAGCACAACCGGGGACAGGACGGCGCGGGAGTGGCCAACATCAAGCTGTACCCGGAACCCGGATGCGTTTATATCAACCGGGTGCGTTCGAACGGAGCCGCTCCGATCAAGGATATTTTTCAGCAGATCGACGTCCGGATCAACGAAGCGGTCGCGAAGAACCCGCAGGTGCTGCAAGATCCGCTGCTGCTGAAAAAACAGGTGGAGTTTACCGGCGAGATTTTTCTGGGACACCTGCGTTACGGGACTTTCGGCAAAAACGACATCGAGAACGTGCACCCGGTCTCGCGCGAGAACAACTGGATGACGCGGAGCCTGGTGCTGGCCGGGAATTTTAACCTGACCAATATCGACGAATTGTTCGACCGGCTGATCGAGTTGGGGCAATATCCGCCCGCAAAAACCGATACGGTGACGATTCTCGAGCGCATCGGTCATTTCCTCGATCGTGAAAACGACGATAAGTACCGCTATTTTAAAGATAAAGGCTATTCGAAGCACGACGTCACCGAAATGCTGGCCAAGCACATCGACCTCAAGGAAGTATTGTCGCTGTCGGCCCGCCGTTGGGACGGGGGATATGCGATGGCGGGGGTGATCGGCCATGGCGACGCGTTTATCATGCGGGACCCGTCCGGAATCCGTCCGGCGTTCTACTATTGCGACGACGAGATCGTCGTCGCCGCTTCGGAGCGCGCGGTGATCCAGACGACATTCAACCTCGGGTACGAAGATATCCGGGAGCTGACGCCGGGCCACGCTTTGATCGTGCGACGCGACGGAGAGGTATCGGTCGATCCGTTTACCGCGCCGCGGCCGATCCGGCCCTGTTCGTTCGAGCGGATCTATTTCTCGCGGGGCAGCGACCAAGATATTTACCGCGAGCGCAAGCAGCTCGGACGGCAGCTTGTGCCGCAGATTTTGAAAAGTATTGATTACGACATCGAAAATACGGTGTTTTCCTATATTCCGAATACGGCCGAGAGCGCTTTTTTCGGCCTGGTCGAAGGACTGGACGAATACTGCCAGGGCGTCCGTGCGCAACATATTCTGGAAGAGAACGGCAGGCTGACCGAAGCCCGGCTCAAGGAGATCCTGCGTTTCAAGCCCCGGATCGAAAAGGTGGCGATCAAGGATGTCAAGATGCGGACGTTCATCACGCAGGACAACGAGCGCGACGACCTGGTGGCGCACGTTTACGACATCACCTATGGCACGATCCGTGCCGGGGTGGACAATCTGGTGATCATCGACGATTCGATCGTGCGCGGGACGACGCTGCGGCAGAGCATCATTCGGATACTCGACCGGCTGAAACCGAAAAAGATCGTGGTATGTTCGTCGGCGCCCCAGATCCGTTATCCGGACTGCTACGGGATCGACATGTCGCGCCTGAGTGACTTCGTGGCGTTCCGGGCCGTAATCGAACTGCTACGCGAACGCGGGATGGAGCATGTGATCGAAGACGTTTACCGCAAGGCCGTCGCCGAGCTTCAAAAAGGCGACCGCTCCGAGACGGTGAACTGCGTTACCGAGATTTACGATCGTTTCACCGATGAGGAGATATCGGCCAAAATCGCGGAGATCGTTACGGCTCCGGAGATACAGGCTCGCGTCGAGGTGATCTACCAGACGGTCGCCGATATGCACAAAGCCATTCCGATCCATAACGGGGACTGGTATTTTACGGGAGACTATCCGACTCCGGGCGGAAACGTCGTCTCGAACAAAGCATTTGTCAACTTCTACGAGAACCGGAACGAGCGAGCGTATTGATTTTCGGGTGCGAATGAGCAAGCGGGGTCCGCCCGGTCGGAAGGAGCGGTTGATCCTAAAATTTAAGATCGCATGATGAACCTGTCACTTCTGAAAAAAATCGTTTGCCTGTCGGCCTTGCTGCTGGCGGCGCTGCATGGAACCGCCCAGCCGGCCGATCCGGTCAGTTGGTCGGTTGCCGTCTCCGAATCCGGCGACGGGATTTCCAGGATTGTTTTTAAGGCCCGGATCGCGGAACCGTGGCACATGTACGATACGGGCCCTTACGACGGCGGCCCGAATGCGACGGCTTTTACGTTCGAACCGAATGCGGACGTTACGTTGCTCGGAGGGATCGAACAGCTTTCGAAACCCGTACGGGTGTACGATTCGCTGTTCGCGATGGAGATCGGTTATTTCGAAAAAAACGCCGAATTCGTTCAGAAAGTACGGGTCGCCCCGGGCCGCGAAACGACGCTGAAAGCCGTGGTGGAATGGATGGCTTGCGACGACGAGAGTTGCCTGCCGCCCGCCGACCGTACTTTTTCGATTCCTCTGAAGGCAGCCGCCGTACAGACGGCCGCAGGAGGGGCGTCTGCGACGCCTGCGGCACCGGTTTCCGCTACGGGTAATTCGTCCGCGGTTGCGCAAGCCGGGGATATGACAACGACCGACACGGCAGCGGATACGGTCGTAAATGCGGTTCCGGACGCGGATTCGGCGGTGGTGTCGCAGCCGCTGTTGCAGCCGGACGCCCCGGTCGGCGGCGGAACGCTGTGGAGCGCGATCATCGAAGCGATCCTGTGGGGATTCGCCGCGCTGCTGACGCCCTGCGTGTTTCCGATGATTCCGATGACCGTGTCGTTTTTCCTGAAAGGGAGTGGGAACCGTGCGCGCGGACGCCTGATGGCAGCCTTGTACGGCATGTGCATTGTCGCGCTGTATACGCTGCCGATTGCAGTTATCATTCTGATAACGAAACTGGTAGGCGGAGATGCCGTTACGGCCGATATTTTCAACTGGCTGGCGACGCACTGGATTCCGAACGTGATTTTCTTCCTCGTATTCATGGTTTTCGCGGCGTCGTTTTTCGGCGCGTTCGAGATTACGCTGCCCGGATGGCTGGTCAATAAGAGCGACAGCAAGGCCGACAAAGGCGGTTTGGTCGGTCTGTTCTTCATGGCGCTGACCCTCGTGTTGGTTTCGTTCTCCTGCACCGGCCCGATCGTCGGTTCGGTACTGATCAAATCCACTTCCGGAGAGGTGTGGGCGCCGGTAATCACGATGTTCGCTTTTTCGGTGGCTTTTGCGCTGCCGTTCACGCTGTTCGCGCTGTTCCCATCCGTGCTGAACAACCTGCCCAAAAGCGGCGGATGGCTCAACTCTGTAAAGGTGGTGCTCGGGTTTCTCGAACTGGCGCTGGGGCTGAAATTTCTCAGCGTGGCCGATCAGACCTACCATTGGGGCATCCTCGACCGGGAGGTTTATCTGGCGCTGTGGATCGTTATCTTTACGCTGCTCGGGTTTTACCTGCTGGGCAAGATCCGGTTCAAACACGACAGCGAAGTACAGTCGGTCGGAGTGACGCGGCTGTTGCTCGCGATCGTTACCTTTTCGTTCGTCGTTTACCTGTTGCCCGGAATGTGGGGAGCGCCGTTGCGCGGATTGTCGGGTTACTTGCCGCCGTTGCATACGCAGGATTTCGTGCTGGATGCGGCCGAATCGCCTGCCGGAAATTCCGGCGGCGGAAAGGCCGGCGACGCTTTCCCCGTCGCCAGGCACAGCGATATACTGAACCTACCGCACGGATTGAACGGCTTTTTCGACTACGACGAGGCGCTGGCCTATGCCCGCAAAGTGCATAAGCCGCTTTTTGTCGATTATACGGGTCACGGGTGCGTCAACTGCCGGGAAATGGAGGCGCGCGTATGGGCCGATCCGCAGGTGCTGCAACTGCTGCGGAACGATTTCGTGATCGTGGCGCTCTATTCGGACGACAAAAAGGAACTGCCCGAAAACGAATGGGTGACCGCCGAAACGGGCCGCGTGCTCAAAAGCATCGGCAAGATCAACGCTTACCTTGCACACAAGCGGTTCGGGATCAATTCGCAGCCCTATTACATGATTCTGGGCCCGGACGGCGAACAATTGGCTCCGGGGCGCGGGTATAATCTGGATGTGGATCAGTTCGTCGCTTTCTTGAGGCAGGGATTGCGTAATTACCCGGTCGGAGCGGAGTAGTCCGAATGCTCGGTATGGACGGGAGTTACGGGGATGGCGGTTTTGCGCTGTAATTTTGCGTATTTGGAAAGATTTTCTACCTTTGCAAACGGAAAAATGGGCGTTTGTCTTGCGGAAACCGATCTGCGTATGCGGAGTGTTTCCGTTGCGGGGGAAGGGCGTCCGTTGTATTGAAGAGCAGGGCCCATAGCTCAGTTGGTTAGAGCGGCAGACTCATAATCTGAGGTCGGGGGATCATGCCCCTCTGGGCCCACTTTCGAATCCGAACACTTGCAGTCTCTGCAAGTGTTTTTTATGCGTCGGGGGCGGTTTACGGCGCCGAATCCGCTGTATTTCGATTTTGCGCCGGCGACCGGACAGCCGGGAATACGATCCCGAACCGGTTTGACAAACAGACCGCGAACGGCAATCGGGCGCGCTGCAACCTCTCCGGCTTCACGGCCCCGTTCCGTTTTAAAATTGGATATTGGGAAACTAATCGTACCTTTGCATCCGCATACCGTGTGCGTTCCGTATGCGACGATCCTTTATAAACTAAAATCATTACGATGGACGAAGGCCCTTATTGTCGACAGACGACCCCGATTGTTTAACCGACCGCAGAAGCCTTCCGAGTCTCCTGCGGTGTAAATTCGCAAGGAGAGACCGTATGATCAATGAAATCAAAAACCGGTTCGGGCAATTGATTGCCGACAAGAACTGGAAAATCCTTAAAAGCGAGCTCAGCGATCTTGAGCCGTTTCAGATCGCCGAAGCGATCGGCGAACTTCCCAAATCCGACCGGACGATTCCGTTCCGATTGCTTTCGCGCGAGTCGGCGAAAGAGACTTTCAAACATCTCTCGCACGATCAGCGCGAGGAGATTATCGACGGACTGGCCGCCCACATCGATAAGATGACCGACCTGCTCAATGACCTGGATCCCGACGACCGCACGGCGTTTTTCGAAGAGTTGCCCGGCGAAGTGAGCCAGCGGCTCGTGCAGATGTTGTCGCAGGAAGAGCGCGAGGTCGCCATGAGGCTGCTCGGCTATCCGGAAGACAGCATCGGTCGGCTGATGACCCCCGAATACGTGGCCGTCCGACCGTATTTCACGGTCGCTCAAGCATTGGAGCATATCCGCCGTTACGGTCGCGATTCCGAGACGCTCGACGTGATTTATGTTGTCGACGAGCATTGGAAGTTGATCGACGACATCCGGATCAAGGAGGTCATTCTCGCGTCGCCGGCTCGTAACGTGTCGGAGATTACCGACAACCGTTTTGTCGCGCTTCGCGCCGAAGACGATCAGGAAGTGGCCGTCCGCGCCTTTCAGGACAACAATCGCACGGCATTGCCCGTCATCGGCGGCGACGGCACCCTGCTGGGTATCGTGACCGTCGACGACGTGATGAACGTGGCCGAGCAGGAAAGTACCGAGGACTTCCAGAAGTTCGGCGGTACGGAGGGGCTGGATCTCTCTTATACGCGGACCCCGCTGGCCGAAATGGTGCGCAAACGCGCCGGCTGGCTCGTTATTCTTTTTTTTGGCGAAATGTTGACGGCATCGGCGATGGGCTATTTCGACGACGAGATCGCGCGGGCCGTCGTGCTCGCACTGTTCGTGCCATTGATCATATCGAGCGGCGGGAACTCGGGCTCGCAGGCGGCCAGCCTGATCATTCGTTCGTTGGCGCTTGGCGAGTTGAAGTTGCGTAATTGGTGGTACGTGATGCGCAAAGAAATTTTCTCGGGGCTGATCCTCGGAGCGATTCTGGGGATCATCGGATTCGTGCGGATTTTCATCTGGCAGGAGGCCGGACTGTACGACTACGGGACGCATTGGCCGTGGATCGCCGCCAGCGTGTCGGTTTCGCTCGTTTTTATCGTGCTGTGGGGTACGCTGTCGGGCTCGATGATTCCTTTTATCCTGAAAAAGTGCGGACTCGACCCTGCCACGGCCTCGGCGCCTTTCGTCGCGACGCTCGTGGACGTAACGGGGTTGATTATCTATTTCTCGATCGCGGCGCTGTTCCTGACCGGAAAGATTCTTTGATGGGGTTTGCTTTTCCCGTTCGGTAAATAAACGAATACAATCTTTAGTGCGACCGTACTAAAGATTGTATTTTATGAAAAAGCGAAACGAAAAACCGGGAAAGGGCCCCGAATGTGCGAAACCGGGGCCGGTTCCGTCCTTTGGGCGGGGTGCGGGTTTTATAGGCTGCTCGTTTTCCCCGGCCGGTTCAGGCTGAAAATGATTTTGCGGTTCGCCTCGTCGATGACGGAGTCCTCCAACGAGGCCAGGTAGATCTGGGTCGTCGCCTGCGAACGGTGCCCCAGTCCGGCGCTGATCACCGACAGCGGAATGTCGCAGTTGCGGGCCGTCGTCGCCCAGGTGTGGCGCGAAACGTAGGACGAAAGAGGAGTGTCCGCCTGCAGCAGTTTCGACAGTTTTTTCAGCAGCTTGTTGTAATAGCTCAGTGCATTCTGATACTGCGCATAAGCCTCGTTCTCGTCGGTGGCGGCGATGATCGGGAAAACGTAAGGGGAGTTTTTCGTTTTACGGGCGTAGCGGCGGATAATTTCGGTGATGCAGGGCTCCAGCCGGATGCATAGGGACTGGCCCGTTTTGCGGCGGATGTACTGCGCGGTTTGATCCCGGACATCCGACTTGCGGAGGTAGGCCATGTCCACGAAGGCCATTCCGCGCATGTAGAAACTGAAGACGAACAGATCCCGGGCGTAGGCCAGAGACCGGGAACCGCGCAAATCCAGTTTTCTCAGGCTTTCGATCGTGGCCATGTCGACGGCCCTCTTGCGGGTTTTGTCTACGCCCGTATAGACTTTTTCGAAAGGGGCGCGCTGCGAGGCGATTCCTTCGCCGACCGCCTTGTTGTATACGGAACGCAGGATCCGCATGTAAAACGAAACCGTATTCCGCGTAACGCCCCGTCTTTTGAGCCATTGTTCGTAGTCGGCGACCAGTTCGGCGGTGCAACCGGCGAACGACAGGTCTTCCCCGTGCAGAAACTGCGAGAAACTTTGCCGGGTTCTCCGGTAATTCCGGGCCGTTCCCAATCGGCCGTGGGCGAGCAGTTGTTCGATCTGCCGTTCCATGAATCCGAAAAAAGTTTCGCCCGAGTGCGATTCCCGGAAAGCCTGCGCTACGTCGTGCGCCGTATAGTGTCTGGCGGCGCGTTCCAGCGCGCCGATCGCATTTTTCAGGACGGACAGGTCGGAGTCGATTGCGCGTTGTACTTTTCGCAGGTAATAGTCGCCCCCGGTCAGCAGGACGGGTGCGACGCATTGCCTGACGCCGTCCCATTCTGCCGGGAGCAGTTTGTATCCGGTCGTGATCTGAACGGATTTCTGACGGTGGGTGATTTGGTAGTAAACCGAGCCGGCGCGGCCCGGAACCGACGAATTGCGGAGTTTGATTCTCACTGTTGCCATAATTTTCCTGGATTGATGTTTTTCCGGGAAAAAGATAATGACGGCGGTGAAAAATCGTCATTTTCGCGGTAAAAATATCAGACGGCGCGGTAAAATGCCCGGTATCGGTTTACGGCCTCCTCCAGGATGTCCCGGTCGACGGCGGTATTCGTTTCGAAAAACGAAGTTTCGACGCAAGAGTCGTCCGGCCGTGCCGGGCGTTTCCAGTTTCCGGCGATCCGGCCGCCGTACAGGATGACCGGATAGAAAATACCGTAATTCGTGAAGGCCCTGGCGCGGTGCTCCGGACGCAGGACGTCCGTACGGTCTTTGTAACCGATCAGGTACTCGTCGTAGGCGGGCAGCAGGTACAGCGGGACGCCGGAGGTCTCCGCCGCACGGCAGGATTCGTGCACGAATAGTTCCCGCTGTCCGAAACGTTCGGCGGTCAGCGATCTTCCGATGAGGCCGACCGAATGCCGGGCTTCGGTGACGGACAGTCCCGACCACCAGACGAAATCCTGCAGACTGGCCGGTGAGTGGCTTCTGAAATAAGCGGTAGCCAGCTTTGCCAGGGCTTCGTCCGGATGCAGCTCCGGGACGGGCGGGACGCGTTCCTCGAGCAGGGCGTAGGTTTGCTTGCCGCCGCTGAACGGTCCGCTGCATACGACCGCTTCGGTTTCGGCGCGCATCAGCAGGCGGGTCAGCCGCGGCGTGTCTGCGGCGATCCCCTGCCGGTTCAGTTCCTCCCCGATCTGTTGTTTGGTCAGGTTTCTGTTGCCCTCCAGCATTTTTTCGAGCAGCCGGTCGCACCGGTAGTGCAATTGTTCCGTAAGCTCCAGTTGCCGGCCTTTTGCCAGCGATTCGTTGGCCGACCGGATGCGCCGGGCGGAGAGTTTCAGCATCCAGCGGATGTCTTCCGCGGCGACCAGATGCCAGGTCGGCCGCATCACATGCGTACGCAAGATTTCTCCCCGAGAGAAGGCTTCCCCGACCGATCGTGCCGTCGCCGATTTCAGCCGTATGCCGACGGCCCAGCGGGCCATGGCGTAATCCTGAGCCTGAATGGCTCCCATCCATGAAACCAGTTTTTTCGGCGTGTCGAAACGCGGGGCGGCCAGTTGTTGTCCGGCCAGGCGGATGTCGGTTATCATAGTCGTCGTTTTTGCAAAAATAGGTTAAATCGGGCCTTCCGAAGTATTATTCGCCGGATATTTATCCGATCGGCGGGAAACCTTTCGATCCGGTGTCCGCAGATTCGGTTTTGGCGCATTCCTTGCGGGAGGGTTTCGTATTCGATCCGTTAAACCGAAAAAATGACACGAATCAAGATCAAACGCGCTTATGAAAAACCGGAACCGGACGACGGTTTCCGGGTGTTCGTCGACCGGCTGTGGCCCCGCGGAATGCGGAAAGAGGATTTCCGCTACGACTTGTGGGCGAAGCAGATAGCCCCTTCGGCCGCTCTGCGAAGGTGGTATCACGAAGATATGCCGGGGCGTTGGGAAGAGTTCGGCCGCCGTTACGCCGCGGAATTGCGGCAGTCGCCAGCCGTGGCGGAATTCGTCCGTCAGATCACCGGAAACGACACCGTTACGTTGGTGTACGCCTCCCGGAACGCTTTGCAGAATCATGCCCTGATCCTGCAAGATTATCTGGTAAAAGTTATGAGTGTTATGACTGTATAGTAGTTATTCAAGTCGTCTATTTACGCGTGAATTGTTGTCGAGATTCAATAATCGGGGTATATCCATTTGTAAAATATCAATACGGGATTACTGTTTTCTTCAATGCATGTTCCTATTTCGTTCAGTAATGTGCGCTCCTTTCCGTTTTTTTTGTAATCGTCGATCCATGAAATTATTCGTGTAGAAGTAACGGGATTGATTATGTATCCTGTATTATCGGAATCGATGTACGGGTGTATATAGGACAATTTTATGCCGTTTTTATCCGCTCCTGTGGGTGCTGAATATAATATATGCCCTTCGGAAGAGGTTATGATGATATACGGTTTGTGTTCATAACGGTAAATAATCAGGTTTCCATTGTTGAAATGGTAAAAATTATGAGGAGTCGTAGGATTTTCTTCATTTAAAGAGTTCACATAATCCATAACGGTTTTCGGAGAGTCGTCCACCGCTGGTCTGCGTGTATTGAAGTCGAATGCCAGATAAGGCGATACGGCTCCCGTAGCTTGTGATACTTTGTAAATAGTATCGTTCAGGATGGAAGACATGTAAATGGTGTCGTCGTACTGGCAAAAAAACGAACGGCACGATCCGTAAAAAAATTTGTTACCCGTTAAAACTTTGTTGAACGGCAATCCTTTGTGTATTACTTTGCCGCTGTCAGAAATGCATACGTAGTTGTATTCTTCACGCTTACCGTCTTCATCGCCCGATCCATTCGCCATATTGTATGCTATACAACCATTGTCCAGAAGTTTAAACGACCATGTTTTACGCGCGTTTTTCATCTGGTATTTGAAATTGCCGGATTCGTCGTAAACATATATTTTCCCTTGTATGGGATCGTTCAGAAATATTGAACCGTCGGATGTTACTTCAAAATCAGAAAGATATAAATATTCGCCTCCTGCACGCCCTTTTTTGTCGATCTTTGAAACAAAAGATCCGTCGGCATTGAATATAAAGACCGCCCCTTGTTTCCAATCAAGAATATAAATTTTGTTATGTATGATTTGTATTTTATTGATCTCCCCGATCAAAATATCATTGCCGGTTTGAAGCGGCACAAAATGGGAAAATTCAAGGAACTCATTGATTTTTGAAGAGCCGTCATCTCTTTTTAGTTCGACTTTTACGGTATTGACTTTGACGAGACGATCCGATTTGTCAGAACAACTGATAAGGAGCAACAAGCAAACATGCAGAGTTAAAAACTTTTTTATCATATTTCATATTTGGGGATGGTGAAAAATATCTACCGGATAAATAAAGTCTATCCGGGTAGATGAATCGAAGTATTATGGGCATTTGACGCTCCCTGTCCCTATACATACGACACAATCGTATTTTTGGCCTTTTTCATTCTCGCAGGTTCCCGTTACCTTTACCTCGGATCCGTTTTTGTTTTCATCTTGTGCCAATACTTCGACATTTACAAGAAATAATCCGGAGTCGATATTCGTCGAACATGACGAACGGGCTGTGAAAAATGCCGCAATGCCAATGGCTGCAACGAAACAAATGATTGAACTTTTAATTTTTTCAAATAGATTGTAAGTTTAAACAAAATAATTGATATGTAAAAGTTTATAGTAAAATAATTTGGGATTCGGATGTTGTAAGGAATTAAACGGTCGGGTAAAGGTTTATATCCTTGTTGTCGCTTTAATCATAGTTGTTTTTAGCAGGAAGTTCCAATTTGTTTCATAATGACTCGGTATGATACGGATTTTCTGGCACCGAATTGGCAGGTATTCCGGTAAAACCAGAGCCTATGTGTTATCATATCTCATTGGCGGCCGGCCCGTCGGAACTCGCCGCGCGCTACGGTCGTAAAGCCGACCTGATCGAACGGTTCAAGCCCCTGTACCATGTGTCGGCATTCAGCTATCCGGAGTATCCGGTGGTGACGTCCGATCTGGAGATCGAACTGTTCCGCTGGGGACTGATCCCGTTCTGGGCCGACGAGTTGGAAGACGCTTTCGAACTGCGCTATCGGACGTTCAATGCCCGCGCCGAAACCGTTTTTACGAAACCCGCTTTCCGCAAGCCGATCCGCCGAACGCGCTGCCTGGTGCCCGTAACCGGTTTTTTCGAGTGGCGGCACGAGGACGACCGGCGGATTCCCTATTACGTCGCTCCGGCCGGGGGCGGTATCTGCTCGCTGGCCGGGGTGTACGACATGTGGCGGAACCCGGATACCGGCGAACAGGTCGAGACTTTTGCGATCATCACGACCGAGGCCGACGCACTGATGCGTTCGATCGATAATGTGAACGGGCGGATGCCGGTGATCCTGACCGGACGGCAGCAGCAGCGGTGGCTCGATCCGTCGCTGGACGAGGAGGCCGTCCGGTCGCTGCTGGAGCCGTTGCCCGACGGCCTGCTGCGCGCGGAAACGATCGATAACGGTTTTCTGAAAAAGTCGCCGGACGATCCGACGATCCTGCAACCTCGGACGGAATCCGCACAGGCCTGATATGGGAGGGTTCGGAGAACTTCAACGACGTCTGCGCGCCGGCAGCGGCTACAAATGGTGGGTGCTGGGCCTGGTTATGCTCGGTACCTTCATGGCGGTACTCGACGTGACGGTCGTCAACGTCGGCATTCCGACCATCATGTCCGCATTTCATATCGGCATTTCGTCGGCCGAGTGGATCGTGACCGCGTATATGATTACGATGACCATCATGCTGCCTTCGTCGGGGTGGATTGCCGACCGGTTCGGCAACAAGCGTTTCTATATCGTCGGACTGGCGCTGTTCACGCTCGGTTCGGGATTGTGCGCGCAGGCCGACAGCGACGCTTTCCTGATCGGGGCTCGTGCGTTGCAGGGAGTCGGCAGCGGGATCATCCAGTCGCTCGGACTGGCTATCGTGACCCGCGAGTTTCCGCCGCAACAACGGGGATTGGCGCTCGGCCTGTGGGCCGTGGCCGCGGCCGCGTCCATTTCGTTCGGGCCGCTGATCGGCGGCTACCTGGTGGACGATTTCAGTTGGCACTTGATCTTCGACGTCAACGTCCCGATCGGCATCCTGGCGATCGCGCTGTCGGCGGTCGTTCAGAAAGAGTGGAAAAGCCCGGTGCGGGGACGGTTCGACTGGGCGGGCTTCGTCAGCATCGCGTTGTTCATGCCGCTTTCGGTCTACGGGCTCGCCAAAGGGAATTCCCCATCCAACCCGGACGGATGGCTTCGCCGCAGGTGATCGGCTGTTTCGTCGCTGCGGCCGTCGCGCTGGCCGTATTTATCGCGGTGGAATTGCGGCATCCGCACCCGCTCCTGAATATCCGGCTGCTCGGCGACCGGCATTTCGGGGTCGCGATGACGGTGCTTTTCATCTTCGGCATCGGTATGCTGGGCGGCACTTACCTGTTGCCGTTGTACATGCAGAAGGGGTTGGGATATACGGCGATCATGGCCGGCAGCGTTTTCCTGCCGGTCGGGCTGATCCAGGGAATCCTGTCGACCCTGTCGGGATTTCTGACCCGCTACTTGAAAATCCTGCCGTTGGTTTTCGCCGGCGTGCTGGTCATGTCGCTCAGTTTCTACCTGGCCAGCCGTTTCACGATCCATACGACCCACGGAAGCATCATGTGGGTGCTCTATCTGCGCGGGTTCGGCATGGGACTGACCTTCGCGCCGCTGAACCTTTTTTCGCTGAAAAATCTGTCGCTGAAAGATATGGCCGCCGCATCCGGAATCGCCAACAGCGTCAAACAGCTTTCCGGGAGTATCGGGATCGCGATGCTGACGGCGATCATGACCTCCCGGACATCCTATCACGCCGCGCGGGAGTCGTTGTCGTCTGCCGAAACTTTCGTCGGGGGGATTACCGACGATTTCGGCGTCGTATGCCTGATTACGCTCGCATCGCTGCTGCCGTTCCTGCTGATGCTCGTAAAGCGGAGAACGGGCCGAACGGGGACGGACGTTTCGAAGTAGAGACGCTATCGGCATCGGAAAAAGAAAACCCTGCGAAAGCAGGGTTTTCGATGACGGGAAGGTTTTTAAACCGATTGTTTTTTCAGTATCTTATAACTCAGCGCGCCCGACGGGCATTTCCGGATTTGCTCCTTGAGCTGTTCCGTCGTGGCGTTCTCGGGTCTTATCCACGGCTTTTCTTGCGGGTGGTAGACTTCCGGAAGCGTTTTTACGCAGATTCCGGCGTGCCGGCAGCGCGCCGGTTGCCAGAAAACGGTGATTTCACCGTTCGAATACTCGATCGTGTTTTTCATAGTCCGGTGTTTTATGCGATGTTGACTCCTTCCATGACGAGGCGTTTCCATTCCGGATGCTTCTGGACGTATCCCGCGACGAAGGGGCACAGCGGCACCAGGCGCAACTGCTGTCGCTCGATGTCTTCCAGCGCCAGCCTGACCAGGCTGCTGCCGACGCCCTTGCCTTCCAGTGCGGACGGGACTTCGGTGTGCGTCAGGTAAATCTCTCCGTTTTTCGTTTTGATGTATTCGATTCTCGGGATCAGGTCGCCGATGCGAAATTCGTACTGGTGCAGGGCGACATTGTCGATCAGTTTGTAATTTTCCATAATTTCTGTTTTTTTAAATCGCTTGTTCTGAATTACGGTTGATTCTGTTTGTCAGCGCAATTTGTTTGCCAAAAATTTTCCGATCGGTTTCCGGTTTTTGCGAAGGGGAAGCGGCACGCTCCGAGAAAACGAAAAATCCCCGCGGAAGATTCGCCGCGGGGATTTTTCGGATATGAACGAATCTCTATTTCTGTCTTGCTAGGCGCCACAGCACGTTGCCGTCGCGGGAAAGCACCAGCGAATCGGCGTTTAGCTTGTCGATCCGGAGGGTGTCGGTTCCCTCGATCGTCTGTCCGTTGCCGATGCTCTGGCTTTTGAGCAGCAGTTCGCCGTTTTCCAGGTTCCATTGCTGGAAAGCGAGGGTCGCCATGTTGATCGACGAGGCCGTGCCGTCCTGTTTCAGTTCGAAGCCCTGCACCTCGTCGGCGTTGATCGGGTTGGGTTCGATCCATTTGCCTTGGATGTAGTAGTACGGCGAGTGAGCGGTTACGACAAGTTCCGTCGCTTTCAGGATCCGGTTGCCGCCGACTTTTTCTCCGATGCAGGTTACCGTGACCGAATCGTCGACCAGTACGCCCGGCACTTTCGCCGGATCGGCATCCATCGTGCTGATGGCTACCGTGTCGCCCTGATCGGTGACTACCAGGATATCGTTCATTGAAGCGTCCGTTACGATGCCGTGTATGGATTGCGGCGTTTCCGGTGCGCAGGCCGTTAGTCCGGCGGCGATTGCCGTCAGAGTGCCGACAAGCAGATTCGATTTTTTCATGAGTTGATTTTTAGAATATTGAAAAACATACGTTTCGGTTGACCCGATAAATGTAAAAAATAAATTCCGAAAAACCGCGCCGTTTCTTTTGTTCTTGGCGGTTACGGTTTCCGTGTCCGCAACGGATTATCCGTTGCGAACGGTTTTTGCAGGCGCCGTCTCCGGTTATCTTTTTCCCGGATGCCGTGCGGCGAGTTCCTTGCGGGCCTGTTCGAGCGCCAGGTCGATGTGGCTGCAGATATTTTCTTTCCCGATCAGGTCGTAGAACCGGGCCTGTTCGAGCGTGCGGTGGACGGTCGGGTTTACGCCGGAGAGGATGATCTGTACGCCTTCCCGTTTCGACATCCGGCACAGGTTGGTCAGGTTATGAATCCCCGTCGAGTCGATGAACGGGACTTTCCGCATCCGGATAATGCGGATCTGCGGGTGGTTGCCGAGCGCGACCATCTGTTCTTCGAATTTGTTGGCGATTCCGAAAAAGAAGGGCCCGTCGATCTCGTAAACTTCGACTCCTTCCGGGATGACGAGGTGTTCCGCGCCCAGCGAGATGCCGGCGTCGGCGTTCGGATCGATCTCGTCTTTCAGTACGGAGATGTTCGTCGTTTCGGCCACGCGGCGCATGAACAGCAGGCAGGCGATCACCAGTCCGACCTCGATGGCGACGGTCAGGTCGAACAGGACGGTCAGCAGGAACGTGACCAGCAGCACGGCTACGTCCGCTTTCGGGTTCGACATCAGCGCCCTGAACGTTCGCCATTCGCTCATGTTGTAGGCGACGATCACCAGGACTCCGGCCAGGCAGGCCATCGGGATGTGCCGGGTCAGCGGGCCGAGACACAGCAAGATCAGCAGCAATACCGCGGCGTGGATCAGTCCCGCGACCGGCGTTTTTCCGCCGTTGTTGATGTTGGTCATCGTGCGGGCGATGGCTCCGGTTGCCGGAATACCGCCGAAAAGCGGCGTGACGATGTTGGCGGCGCCCTGTGCGATCAGCTCTTGATTCGAATCGTGTTTGTCTCCGGTTACGCCGTCGGCGACGGTGGCCGACAGCAGCGACTCGATCGCGCCGAGTACGGCGATGGTGACGGCCGCCGGGAACAGGCCTTTGATTACGTCCCAGCTCATGTCGGGTACGGCGACTCCCGGAAGCGATGCGCTGATCTGGAAACGGTCGCCGATCGTTTCGATCGAGGTGACTCCGGCGTACCGTCTGAGCAGGTAAGTAAGAAGCGTCATTGCGAAGATGGCGACCAGCGAACCGGGAATTTTTTTCGAGATGCGAGGCCATAGGGCGATGATGGCGATGCTGCCTATTCCGACGACGACCGAAAGCGGGTCGGCCGTGCCGATATTTTCGAAATAGCACTGCCATTTGGGTAGGAAATCGGCCGGGACGGAGTCCGCGCTCAGTCCGAGCAGGTCTTTGATCTGCGTGGTGAAGATCGTAACCGCGATGCCGCTGGTGAATCCGACGACGATCGGGTAGGGGATGAATTTGATGACCGTGCCCAGCTTGAAGACGCCGAGCATGACCAGGATCGCGCCGGCCATGATCGTCGCTACGATCAGTCCGGTTTCGCCGTAACGGGCGATGATACCGTAGACGATCACGATAAAGGCTCCGGTGGGGCCGCCGATCTGTACTTTGCTGCCGCCCAGCAGCGAGATGACGAACCCGGCGATGATGGCCGTGATAATCCCTTTTTCGGGAGAGACGCCCG
This sequence comes from Alistipes sp. AF48-12, assembly GCF_003477565.1. Lineage (NCBI taxonomy): Bacteria > Pseudomonadati > Bacteroidota > Bacteroidia > Bacteroidales > Rikenellaceae > Alistipes > Alistipes sp. AF48-12. Next base: position 207,997 of record NZ_QUDJ01000001.1, on the reverse strand, counting down.
ACGCGATGCCGAATGCGATAGCCAGCGGCAGCGCGACGATGCCGACGATGATGCCGGCCATTAGGTCGGCGGTAAAAGTCTCTTTCGAGTAACCTTTCAGCGAACTGAAAAGTTTCGGACGGAACGTAAATGTTTTCATCGACCCGAATCGATTGATTGATTTTGGTTTGAAAAATGTGCAAAAGTAACTAAAATTAACCATTATTCCCGCGAATCTTATTATTTTGTGAAGAAGAAGACCGGCGTTGTGTCTGGCTTTCGGATAGGGAGGATGATTGTAAAAGGTTTGTTATGAGGCTTATATGTGTGTCCGGACGGTGTCGTTTCTTGTTCGCGGTTCTTTTGTGCCTGGCATTTGTCGGCCCGGTGCGATTGAAGCCCGGATACGAAAACGCCCGCGAAAATTCTGAGATTTTCGCGGGCGTTTTATTTAAGGGAGTTGCGCGTATACTAATATTCGGTCGTGTATCCGCCGTACGAGATTTTGATTTTCGGGAAGCAGGTGTTCAACTGGTCTCCTCCCATCACTTCGGCGGTCGTGTAGTTGCTCATCATTTCGTCGTCGTTGGCGAGGCTGATCGTCATCAGTCCGTTGCCTACCGGGGCCGAAGCCGAGCAAGCCGGATTGAATTGGAACGGCTTCGGCGTCGAAACGTTCAACTGATCGGCCGGCAGGTACATCGTTTTGCCGTTCAATACGCTGGTCGATATGGTGAAAATCGAGTTCCGGACGTCCGTTAACTTCTGAGTTCCTTTCTCTTGTTTGATCGTGTAAGAAGCGGTCCAGTCGGATTCGAATTTGATTTCGGAACCGTCCGAACCCTCCACGATACCCGCGTCGGGCAGTACCGAGACGAGTTGTTGGATGCTTACCTGCCATGTATTATCGCCCGAATTCGTGACCGAATAGGTGCTCGAAGAGGTGTAGATCGCTTTGCTGTCGCTGAACATGGCGTAAGAGTCCGAAAGGTAGATATCCCAGCGCGCGCCCGCTTCTGCCAGCGAGCCGTAACCGTTTGTCGAGATGGTGATCGTTCCTTTTCGGGGATAGTCGCCGGAGATCGAACCGCTGTTGAAAACCAGCTTGTAGTTGGCGCGGGTTTCGTCGTAAGAGATGACGGTTCCCGTGCTGAACATTCTTTGCCGGATTTCGCCCGGCGCGGCGTTGAAGTCCCCGTCTCCTTCGGCGATCAGGATGTTCAGCCTGAAAGCGACGTTGAACGGGTCGAGCGCTACGAGGGTTTGTTTGGCCGCCGACGAGTAGATGATGTAACCGGTGCTGGTCATGTCGCGTTCGAATTTATCGTTTTTCAGGCAGGAAGAGAATGCCGCGACGCATCCCAGGAGTAAAAGAAGTCTTTTCATGTGCTTTTAACGTAGTTTTATGTTCATTTTCAAAATTACATAACGTATTCTAATGAGATGTTATTGTTTCTCTAAAAGTTGCACGACGCGTTTGCGAATTTTATCCGGGCGCTATGCTGCGGCGGGGGTTCCGCAGGCGGACGAACAGGCGGATGATCCATACCGTGCAGATCGCCAGTATGATACGGGGCGCAAGCAGCCAGAAAAGCCCTACCCCGATCGAGTAGAAGATAGCGGTATCTTCCAGCAGGCTGTGCGAGATGGCGACGTGCGCGTTCAGCAGCCGCGAATCTTCCCGGCTGATCGCGCCGCGCCGGATTTCGTCGACGAGAGCCGCGCCGCCGTAGGTCAGTCCCACGACGTTGCTGATGATCCACAGGAACGAAGTCGAGCGGGGCAGTCCGAACACGGCCATCAGCGGTTGCAGCGGGACGGTCAGCAGGTCGAGCAGCCGGAACTCCTGCAGGATGCGTTGGAGGATGTTCAGCGAGACGATGATGATCCCGATTTTCAGCGACAGCGGCAGGATGGTTTTCAGCCACAACAGTCCCGCTTCTGCCCAGGTTTCGGGAGATACTCCGGCCGGGGGCAGAAACAACCTGCCCGTCATGTGTTCGGGCAGAATCAGGTTCATCAGGCCGCGGCGATGAAAGCCATGCCGATCCGCAGCAGGGTCATCTTCAATCCGGAGGCCCCCGTTTTGTGCTGGATGGCCGATTCGATAATCAGGCAGTGACAGACCAATGCCATGACCGCCAGGATGACTACGCTCCGGTAATCGAAGCCGAGCGTGGCGATGATGGCCACCGCGGCGAAGTTGTTCGACAGTGCGGCGGTCAGGAATACGAGTCCGCTGTCGCCGGGCAGTCCGACCAGTCCGAACAGCGGGGCGATCCATTCCGAGATCCGGCCGATTACGCCGAGGTGCTCCAGTATCGAGATGGCCAGCGTGATCGGGACGACCATTTTGATTACCCATACGGCTGTCCGCCAGGCGGGTCGCATGGCTTCGCTTACGGCGCGCAGCAGGCGGATTCGGAATGAGTTTTGTTCCATGACTTTGGGGTGCGGCCATTCGCCGGCCAGCAGACAAAGCTACGACATAATTTGTGAATAATAAAAAGGATTGCGTACTTTTGGAGCGGTTCCGTCCGTTCTGGTAAATGCCGGGCATTTGTCCGGTTCGAATGACAAAGCATACGAGATTGCATGGAAGGTAAATCCTATCGGAAATTGACGGAGGCCGAAATCTCCGTTTTGTCGGCCCAGGGGTGTACGTCGGAGAGTTGGGAGCAGGTCGAAGTGGCGGACGGGTTTCGGCCCGAATTCGTTCGTACAGTACATTTCAGCGGAAGCGTGCGGCTGGGAGGCAACGGTTCGGAGATTCCGTTGCCCGGCGGCGTGGTGCGCCGTTCCGGGGTTTACCGGGCCGCGTTGCACGACTGTACGGTCGGCGACGACGCGCTGATCTCCAATGTGGGCCGTTACGTCGCCAATTACGATATCGGCGACCGGGCGGTGATCGAGAATGTCGGCGAGATGATTTGCGACGGGGCAACGGCGTTCGGCAACGGCGTGGAAGTGGCGGCCGTCAACGAGGCGGGAGGGCGCGAAGTGCCGATATTCGACGGACTGACGGCGCAGATCGCCTATGTGATCGCGATGTACCGTCACCGTCCGCAGACGGTGCGGCGGATGAATGCGATGATCGCCGGTTATGCCGAACGGCGCGTTTCGCGGCGCGGGACGATCGGCGCGGACAGCCGGATCGTCAATACGCTGTCGCTGTTCAACGTAGCGGTCGGGGAGTCCGCCGTCGTGGACGGCGCGTCGTCCCTACGCAACGGGACGGTCAACAGCACGCCGCAGTCGCCGTCGACGGTGGGCGCCGGCGTGACGGCGTCCGATTTCATCCTGGCGTGTTCGGCGCGGGTCGATACGGGTTCGATGCTGCGTCGTTGTTTCGTCGGCGAAGGGGTTGTGATTGAGAACGGTTTTTCGGCCGAGAATTCGCTGTTTTTCGCCAACAGCCATTGCAATCACGGCGAAGCGTGCGCGGTGTTCGCCGGGCCTTATACGGTGTCGCATCACCGCGCGACGCTGCTGATCGCCGGGTATTTTTCGTTTTTCAACGCCGGCAGCGGGGCCAATCAGAGCAACCACATGTATAAGTCCGGGCCGGTGCATCAGGGCGTGCATCTGCGCGGGTGTAAGTTCGGCAGCGATGCCTATGTGCTGCTGCCGGCCAGCACCGGCGTTTTTACGATTGTGACCGGACGACACTACAATCATCACGATACCGAAAAAATGCCGTTTTCGTACCTGCTCGAAGAGGCGGACGACTCGATTCTGTTGCCGGGGGTCAATCTGCGCAGCTACGGTACTGCGCGGGATATCGGGAAATGGCCGTCGCGCGACCGGCGGCGGGGCGTGGCGCACGACATCATCCGTTACGAGCTGATGAATCCCTACACTGCGGGCCGGGTGCTCGACGCGATCGGCGAGTGCCGCGCGCTGATGGAGAGGTATCCGACCGCTGAAGTGGTGACGTGGAATCGGGTGAAGATCAAGATGCATTCGCTGAAGAAGGGACTGATGCTCTATACTCAGGCGTTGCGCGGCTATCTCGCGAACTGTTTGCCGAAGGGGGCGACGTGCCGCCCGATCCGTCGATGCGGGAATGGATTGATTTGGCGGGGATGATTGCGCCGAAAAGCCGGATCGAAGCGCTGCTCGACCGGGTCGATGCCGGAGCGGTGGCCGATACGGACGCTTTCGTCGGGGAACTGGAAAGTATCGACCGGGATTACGGATCGGACGAGCGGCGGTGGGCGTTGTATGCGCTGGCCGTTTTCCTCGGTAAGTCGGAAGACCGGATCACGCCGGACGACATCGCGTCGTTGGTCGAACAGGGCGCCAGGGACCGCGCTGCGCTCGCTGCGGCCATTGCACAGGATGCGGGTCGCGATTTCGCCCCGGCCATGTCGGTCGGCTACGGGATCGACGACGGGGAGCGCCGGGCCGAAGATTTCCGGGCCGTGCGCGGCGAACCGAAAGTATAGTTCCGAAAAAATACCTATCTTTGCCGGTAACGGGCCAAATCCGGAAATTTTTAACGAAGCATATGAGTATAGTAGCGATAGTAGGTCGTCCCAACGTCGGGAAGAGCACCTTTTTCAACCGTTTGGTCGGGATGCGCAAAGCGATCGTCAACGATTCGGCGGGCACCACGCGCGACCGGCATTACGGTACGACCGACTGGTGCGGCCGCGAGTTTTCCGTGATCGACACCGGCGGATACGCCATGGGGGGGAGAGGATATTTTCGAGGCCGAGATCCGCAAGCAGGTGGTGCTGGCGATCGAGGAGGCCGACGTAATCCTGTTTCTCGTGGAGGTGTCTACCGGGATTACCGACTTGGATATGGTGATGGCCGACCTGCTTCGGCGCTCTTCGAAAAAAGTGATCCTCGTGGTCAACAAGATCGACAACAACGACCAGATATACTCCTCGCACGAGTTCTACGCGTTGGGACTCGGCGACCCGTACTGCATTTCGGCGATGAGCGGCAGCGGAACCGGCGAAGTGATGGATGCGGTGGTCGCGGCGCTGCCCGAGGATGCCGGGGCGGAGCAGGCGGACGACCTGCCGAAGTTTGCCGTGATCGGGCGTCCGAACGTTGGCAAGTCGTCGCTGACGAATGCCCTGCTCGACACCGAGCGCAACATCGTGACGCCGGTCGCCGGGACGACCCGCGATTCGATCTTGTCGCGCTACAACAAGTTCGGTATGGATTTTTACCTGATCGACACGGCCGGGCTGCGCAAAAAGGCGAAGGTGACCGAAGATCTCGAATTCTACTCGGTGCTGCGTTCTATCCGTTCGATCGAATCGTCCGACGTCTGCATTTTGATGCTCGACGCGACGGCCGGTATCGAGGCGCAGGATCTGAATATTTTCAACCTGGTCGTCCGTAACAAAAAGGGGTGCGTGATCGTGGTCAACAAGTGGGACCTGATCGAGAAGGAGAGCAACACGATGAAGGAGTTCGCCGAAGCGATCCGCCGGCGGATCGCCCCGTTCAGCGACGTGCCGATCGTCTTCACGTCGGTGACGAACAAACAGCGTATCCTCGACGTGCTGCAAACGGCCATGCGGGTTTACTATTCGCGGATACGCAAGATCCCGACCTCGGCGCTGAACGAATACTTGCTGCCGATTATCGAGGAGACGCCGCCGCCGTCTACCAAAGGGAAATATATCCGGATCAAATACGTTACGCAGTTGGCGTCGCCCACGCCGTCGTTTGCGTTTTTCGTCAACCTGCCTCAGTACATCAAAGAGGGGTACCGCCGTTTTCTGGAGAATAAGATCCGCGAACGATGGGACTTCGAGGGAGTGCCGATCCAGATCTTTTTCCGCCAGAAATAAAGCGGGCATTTTCACCAATGATATCGTTCGCATTCATGAAAAAATCAGTTTGCTTATTGGCAGTTTGCTGCGCGGCCTGTTCGCTGGCCGCCCAGGTGCCTGTATGGAACAATCCGTCGGTCGGCGGCGAAGGCAAAGCCGATTCGCGCCCCGAGTTTATCAGCTATCCGACCCGTGAAGCGGGCGAGACCGGCGATCCGGCCAATGCGCCGCATTACGTGTCGCTCGCCGGCAAGTGGCGGGCGATTGTTTCGACTACGCGGCAGGGCGGCGAGCCCGGTTTCTACAAACCCGCCTTTACATCGACGGCCTGGCAGGAGGTCGACGTACCCAACACGTCGGTCGTGCAGGGGCTTTCCCCGCTGGAGGCGCTGACGCCGCCGCAACTGCCGGCCGAGATTCCGCTGGTGCAGTACCGGGCGGTAATCGACGTGCCGTACCTGTGGCTCGACCGGGATATGTTCATCCATGTGGAAGGGGTCGGCGGAGCCTATACGGTGTATGTCAACGACCGGCGCATCGGATACAGCGACGACAGCCGTACGCCGACCGAATTTCCGATCTCGGAAGCCGTTACCGACGGGGTGAACACGATCGGGATCGAAGTTTACGGTTATTCGACCGGCAACTGGATGGAGACGCTGCTGCCGCAGTTGCAACCCGGGAGTCTCGGCGGGGTGTACGTCTATTCGCAGCCCAAGCTGCGGATCGAGGATTTCGTGATCCGGACGCAGAGCGATACGACGAAAGTGCACGGCTGGGTCGATTTCGCCGTCGTGATGTCGAACTCGTACCGCAGCGCCGAGAAAATCACGTTCGGCTACGATATTTATTCGCCGACCGGCAAGCTGCTTACCTACAACCTGATCGATACGGAGATTCCCGGCAACAGCACCGATACGCTGGCCTGCCGCGAAGTGCTTGAAAATATCTGGAAAAGCACGGCCTGGTCGCCCGAACGGCCGAGCCTGTACAAACTGATGCTCTACACCCGGCGGGACGGCCGGATCACCGAATACATTCCGTTGAAATTCGGGTTCAATCACGCGGAACTGCGCGACGGCGAACTGTGGATCAACGATAAGAAGGCCGAACTGTCGGCGGTCGATTACGATGCTGCGGCCGATGCCGCCGCGACCGAACGGCAGTTGAAGATACTGAAAAACCAGCGGGTAAATACGCTTTGCGTCAGCTACCCGCAGCCGCACTGGTTTTACGAATTGTGCGACCGGATCGGATTTTACGTGATCGACCAGGCCAACATCAACGCCGGGTTCAGGAAAGACGACCGGAACGTGGGCGGTTCGGTGGCCAACGATCCCGCTTTCCTGCCGCAGTTCATCGACCGGGTGGCGGGTATGCAGGGACGCAGTAAAAACTACACGTCGGTGATCGCCCTGTCGATGGGCGGAATGTCCGGCAACGGTTATAACATGTACAAGGCTTACCAGTGGCTCAAAGGGGCCGATTCGTTGCATCATGTCACCTACCGCGACGTGCAGGGCGAGTGGAACAGCGATTTTCCGTTCCCGCAAGTGCGGGATGCGAAAACTCTGCTGGATGCCGCACCGGCGCCGGCGGCCCGTTCCAAAACGGCCGTTAAACCCAAAAGCGCCGCTCGCCGATGAACATCGATCTGCTGGTGGTCGGCAAGACGGATTCCGCCGAAATACAGAGCCTTGTCGCGACGTACCTGAAACGGCTGAATTTTTATACCCGGGTGACGCTCGTCACGCTGCCCGACCTGAAAAATACGCGCAACATCTCGGCCGAAAGCCAGAAACGGCAGGAAGGCGAGCTGCTGATGCGGCAGTTCGCCGACGGCGATTACGTGGTGTTGCTGGACGAAAAGGGAGCCGAAATGCGATCGGTCGAGTTTTCGATGTGGTTGCAAAAGCGGATGAACAGCGGCGTCCGTCGGCTTTGTTTCGTGATCGGCGGCCCTTACGGTTTTTCGAAAACGGTCTACGACCGGGCCGACGAAAGCATATCGTTGTCGCGGATGACCTTTTCGCACCAGATCATCCGCGCGATTTTCGCCGAACAGCTTTACCGCGCTTTCACGATCATCCGCAACGAGCCTTATCATCACGAGTAGACGGGGATTCCGGAAGTGTCCGGACGGCGTGCCGGTTTCGACCGGGCTTATTTCTCCGCGGCTACGTACATTTGGCTGAAATTGATCGTCACTTTGCGGAATTGCCGGATAAAATCCATGCCGAGTACGCCGTCCCCGCTTTGTCCCGTACGGGAAGGGCCGTTTTCGGCTGTTTCCACAATCATGTTGTCGATTCCGATCTCCGAACCGCACGTCCGTAACGGAAATCCGGGCAGGCGGTAAACCGTTGCGGTGTACAGATCCATGCCGCCGACCAGCACGGTGTCCGGCGCGCCTTCTGTCTCTATCCTCTCTTTGTGTTTCCTATAATACGAAGGATACATGCCGCCCGTGGAGTTTCCCGTGTCGAAGAGCATCAGCAGCCGCTCGTCGCCCGACCAGGCTTCGAGGTAAGGGTCTCCTCCGTTCATCAATACGAGGTTCTTTTCCGGCAGAGGGGAGGGCGTGGGCGTGGCCGGGAAAACGGTTTTCTTCTTTTTCGGGTAGATCTGCACCTCTCCGACCGCTATCAGAAGGTCGCGTCCCAGGATCGCGTCTATGTATAGCAGCGTGTCTACTGCGGGATTCGGCGGAAGTACGGCGACCACGGGGTTTTTGTATACGATGTTCCCGACACAAAGGCTGTCGGCGATTGCGAGGCTCCCCAGGCGGGAGCCTATTCCGTCGATTCGGATCGAATCGCAGATCGTTCGCAGTCCGAGTTCGTCGGCCAGGCGTTGCGAAATTGCCGTCGTCCCGGTTCCTGTGTCGAGCGTGAACGGGTAAGTTTTGCCGTTGATTGCGACCGGAACGGACAAGTGGGCTCCTTCAGTACGGCCTTTGACGACGACGGGCCGAATCGCCAGCGGCAGCCGTACGTCGCGTTCGGGACGAACGATCTCCGGAGCCGGGGCGTCGCGCAGCCCGTTCAGGATTCTGGACATTTGCAGGTGCTCGGGGAATCGGGAGATATCCATCGTAGCCGACAGGTAGCGCAAAAAGCTGTCGAGATAGTCCGCCGCCGCCGCGTATTTCTTATTGAGCCGCATCGCTTCGCAGCGGAAAAGCACCATGTTCGGAATATTCGAGAAACTCATGTTTACCAGCAGGGGGCCCATCAGCGTGTCGAGTGCGCCCAGCGCCTGTCGGGGGCGGTTGAAAGAGCAGTCCAGTAAGGACTGCGTCATATACCGCAGACACGGATCCCGGATGCTGTCTTTTATTTCGGGAAATATTTTTTCGAGCGTAAGCCAATCCTGACGGTTGAACAGGTCGGCGACGTTCTCGTCCGGCGGTTGCGCCGAAACGAAAACGGACGAGGAAGCGATCGTCATCGCCAGGAGAAATTTCGGAAATTTCATGGTATTCGGCAGTTATTTACGGCAATTTAATGAATAAAACGGGAATAATCGTCCGGATGCCGAAATAAAAATCGCCGTCCGTTGGGACGGCGATTTTTGGGAAAACGGAATTTTTCGGTCGGATTACGCGGCAGCGCGGCCGATCGTCCGGAGACGGAAACGCGCTGCCGGTACGATCAAAAACGGTCGGTTATCGCAGCGTTTCGAGCGCTTTGTCGATACGGCGCAAGGTCTCTTCCTTGCCGATGATCTTGCAGATGTCGAGGATGCTCGGGCCGGAGCTCGTACCCACGATGGCCAGTCGGAACGAGTTCATCACCTGTCCCATCGGATATTCGTTTTGCGCGATCCATTCGAATACGATTTTTTCGGTGTTCTCTTTCGAGAAGTCGTCGATCCCTGCCAGCAGCGTCCGCAGCGCTGCGATCCGCGTCGGATTTTCGCCTTTCCAGAATTTGGCGGTCGATTTGGGATCGTATTGCTCCGGCGCGACGAACATGAACGAGGTTAGATTCCAGAAATCGCTGACGAATGTCGCGCGCTGTTTGATCAGCGCGATCACCCGGGCCGTTTTGGCGGCCGGGGCGTCCACCCCTTTCGCCTTCAGGATCGGGGCGTACAGCGCGGCCAGTTCCGCATCGGATTTGGCGTGCAGGTACTGGGCGTTGAACCAGTGCGCTTTTTCCGGGTTGAACCGGGCGCCGCTCTTGCTGACGCGTTCGAGCGAGAAGGCGCCGATCAGTTCGTCCATCGAGAAGATCTCCTGGTCGGTTCCCGGATTCCAGCCCAGCAGTGCCAGCATGTTGACGAATGCTTCCGGAAAATACCCGTCTTCGCGGTAGCCGTGCGAGGTCTCGCCTTCGGGCGACGTCCATTGCAGCGGGAATACCGGGAATCCCATCTTGTCGCCGTCGCGCTTGCTCAGCTTGCCGCCGCCGGTAGGTTTCAGCAGCAGCGGCAGGTGGGCGAATTCGGGCTGCGTGTCGCTCCAGCCGAGCGCGCGGTACAGCAAGTAGTGCAACGGCAGCGACGGCAGCCACTCTTCGCCGCGAATCACATGCGAAATCTCCATCAGGTGATCGTCGACGATGTTGGCCAGGTGGTAGGTCGGCAGCGCATCGGCCGATTTGTAGAGCACCTTGTCGTCCAGCGTCGAAGTGTGTACCGTCACGTCGCCGCGAATCAGGTCGTGCATCCGCACCTCCTCGTTTTCGGGCATTTTGAAACGGATCACCCACTGGTCGCCCGCGGCGATGCGGCGTTTGACCTCTTCGTCCGACAGGGCCAGCGACGTGGCCAGCCGGGTGCGCACTTCGTAATTGTACGCGAACGTTTTGCCGGCTGTTTCGGCTTCCGCGCGGATCGCGTTCAGTTCGTCGGGCGTGTCGAAAGCGTAATAAGCGTCGCCCGATCCGACCAGTTGCAAGGCGTATTTCAGGTAGATCTCTTTGCGCTCGCTCTGGCGGTACGGGGCGTGAGGGCCTCCCTCGTCGATGCCTTCGTCGATCGTGATGCCGCACCATTTGAGCGACTCCATGATATAGCTCTCCGCTCCCGGTACGAATCGGTGCGAATCGGTGTCTTCGATGCGAAGGATAAAGTCGCCGCCGTGCTGGCGCGCGAAAAGGTAGTTGTACAGCGCCGTGCGGACGCCTCCCATATGCAGGGGGCCGGTAGGACTCGGCGCAAAACGGACTCTGACTTTTTTATTGCAAGACATATTTTTAGAAATTGTTTTTGCGGGATGACGATGTGGACGGCACATGCTGCGGTCTGTCGCGACGCGTGTCGCCGGCCGATTCCGGTTCGGCGTGGTTTACACGGTTTTACTCCGGATCGACCGCCTGCAAAGATAGGAAATCTATTCGAAAGAGTTTTGGATCGGGAGGGTTTTATTTGCTATGTCGTTGCAGGGAGGCCGGTTCGCCGGGGGCGTTTCCGGGAAACGTACTTTTATCCCGGATGGCATAACTTTTATTTTTGTAAACTCTGAAAGTTTATTTTATACAACACATGTTTTCGTAGCGGATGCCGGGTATCGAGCAGCGGATGGTCGAATATTCCGATCCGTTGCATACCTGTCTTCTGCATGACTCGCTCCGACCGGCGGTTCTGGAGGGTCGTGAAAGCGTATATTTCCCGGAGACCGAGTCGTTTGTCCGCATATTCCAGGCAGGCGGCGGCCGCTTCGGTCGCATATCCGTTGCCCCATGCTTCGCGGATCAGCCTCCAGGCGATCTCGATTCCCGGAGTGAAGTCCGCTTCGAACGGAATCCGGTGGAGGCCGGTAAAGCCAAGGAACTTTCCGTCCGTTTTCCGTTCGACGGCATATGCTCCGTAACCGAAATCGGCGAGTTCGTTCCGGATGCGGAGGAAAAAAGCGGAAGATTCCTCGGCGGTCAGCGGTTTTACGAAATATTCCATGACTTTCGGGTCGGCGTTCATTTCGGTGAACGGGAGCAGATCGCTGTCCTGCCAGTCGCGCAGGATCAGCCGGGGCGTTTCGAGGTATCGGGTTGTCATCGGGCGATGGACTTGCGGCCGGTTATCGGTCCCAGCTATGCTTTTTCGCGCCGCCGGTACGGACGGCGACTTTTTTTGCCGGTTTTTTGTCGATAACGGGCAGAACGATCGCTTCCATGATTTTGTAGCACTCCGGATTGGGGTGTACGCCGTCGCCGCTGTATTTCTCCAGCAGGCCGTTCCGTCCGTCCTTCAGGGCGGAGTGGTAGTTTACATAAGAGATGCCGTTTTCCCGGGCGTACCGCTCGATCATTCCGTTCAACTCGATGATCCGGTCGGCCGCCGGAACTTCCTGTCGCCAGCCGAACCGGTAAGCGGGCAGTACGGAACAGAGGATCGGCCGGATTTTGTGGAGCTTGGCCAGTTCGCACATCGAGGCGATGTTGCCCAAGATATTTTCCAATGCGATGTAACCGTTGTTCTGGGCCAGGTCGTTCGTGCCCGCCATGATGACGACGGCTTCGGGCGACAGTCCGATGACGTCCTGCCGGAAGCGCACCAGCATTTCGGCGGAAGTCTGTCCGCTGATGCCGCGGCCGACGAAACGGTGTTCGGCGAAAAATACGGAATCCATCAGCGCCCAGTTGTCGGTAATCGAATTGCCCATGAAGACGGCTTTGACCGGATAGTCGATCCGCCGGTTCGCCGCTTCGTATTTTGCGAATTGCGCCCAGTCTCGTTGGGCGGAGACTCCCGACAGGCATAGGCTTGTCAGAAGGCAAAGGAAGATTTTTTTCACGGATGAAAAGGTTTTATTTTCGAATAAAGGTAATGGTTTTATCGGTTCCGTACAAAAAAAGCGGCGGCGCCTTTTTATTATTACATGGCGCCGCCGCTTTCGATTCGGTTTCGGAATTTATTTCTTTTTTTAAACGATATAAATAATTTTTTGTAAGAAATAAATCGGTTAAAGGACTCCCTGTGCGTAGGTCTTTACGTCTTCGAGCGTTATGTTGTTGTCGCACAGGATGATCAGTCGCTCGATCACGTTTCGGAGCTCCCGGATATTTCCGCTCCATTCCATCTGGGACAGTGCGGCGAGCGCATCTTTCTCGATGACTTTGGGTTTCTGGCCGTATTCGGCGCATATTTTCTCGACGAAGTGATGGGCCAGCGAAGGAATGTCCTCGCGGCGTTCGCGCAACGGCGGAACCGGAATGATGATCACGCTCAGCCGGTGGTAGAGGTCTTCCCGGAAATTGCCCATTTCGATTTCGTGCAACAGGTTTTTGTTGGTGGCCGCGACGACCCGCACGTTGACGGTGATGTCCTTGTCGCTTCCGACCCGGCTGATCCGGTTTTCCTGCAGGGCCCGCAATACTTTGGCCTGCGCCGAAAGGCTCATGTCGCCGATTTCGTCGAGGAAAAGCGTTCCTCCGTCGGCCTGTTCGAATTTGCCTTTGTGCTGTTTGTTGGCCGACGTGAACGACCCCTTCTCGTGCCCGAAAAGTTCGCTTTCGATCAACTCCGACGGAATGGCGGCGCAGTTGACTTCGATGAACGGTTGTCCGGCCCGCAGGCTCTGTTCGTGCAGCCGGTGGGCGACCAGCTCCTTGCCGGTTCCGTTGGCTCCGCTGATCAGTACCCGCGCATCGGACGGAGCTACTTTTTCGATCAGCCGTTTGACGGAAACCATTGCGCGCGAGGAACCGATCAGTTCCGTGGCGCCGCGGTTCGCACGCAATGCCGGAGCTGCTGACGATTTCCGGGCTACGGTCTCCGTAGAAGCCGCCGCGACGGTTGTGGCATGATTTTGGTTTTTAGGTTCGGTAGCCGATCGGATCGATTCGAGTAATTTATTCAGATTGATCGGTTTGAGTATGTAATCGTATGCTCCGTGACGCATCGAATTGACGACGGGTTCCGTCCCTTTTTGCGACGACAGCATGATAAAAGGCAGGCTTTTTCCGTTTGCCCGCAGGCTGTCGAGCAGGTCGAACGCTCCCGTGTCGGGAACATTGATGTCGCAAAGTACGATGTCATAGGTTGATTTTTCGGTTTTGTCGGCCGCCTCGCTGCCCGTTTCGGCGGTTTCGACGCGGAAGCCTTCATATTCGAGCCGTTCTTTCAACGTGTTGCGAATGCTCCGCTCGCTGTCTACTACCAATACGTTTGTCATAACTTTTTTATAAAATATTAAATACTAGGATGGGAGTGTTACTATATTTTCTGCTGCGTGGTTTTGGTTTTCTGGGAAAAACCATGTAGCTTTGTCCGAAAGTTAGTAAATACTCCCGTTTAAAAAAAACACGGCATTCCGGATCGACCGAAGCAGGATTCTGAGAATATCGACCGTAAAATACCATTTTTTCAGACTTTTTCTTAGATTTTTCGTTTTACAGCGTAGATCCTTGCGGGAACGGCTCGTCGTGGAGACCACAAAATTCTTTATGGATAAAAATTATAATTTCGAAAGGAAGAAACTCATGCTGCCCGAGTATGGTAGGCATGTGCATCAAATGGTTGATTATCTGATGTCTATACATGACCGAGATCTGCGTAACCAGCAGGCGCACGCGGTGATCGAGGTGATGGGAAACCTGAATCCGACTCTGCGCGATACGGCTGATTTCAAACATAAGTTGTGGGATCACCTGTTCATCATGTCCGATTTTAAGCTGGATGTCGATTCGCCCTATCCGATCCCGTCGGCTAAGATATTGAACCCCAGGCCGGATCATATGGCTTACCCGGGCGGGAAGATTGCCCGCAAGCACTACGGCAAAAATATAGAACGGACGCTCGCCGCTCTGAAAGCGATCGACGACGAGGAGGCGAAGACTTTGATAGTAAATAATATAGCGAAGTATATGCGGGCTAAGTCGTTCGAATACAACCAGGAACACCCGAGCAATGAGATCATCATGAAAGATATACGCTCGATGTCCGATAATGGGGTAACGATCGATGAAGTTGCATTAAATAATCTCCGAAACGACTATAAACAGCCCCGAATGAACAATCGTTCACGCAAGAATTTTCAGACGGGAAATCATTCCGCTGGGAAAACGAACGGTCATGCGGGCAACAATAAACAGGGAGGCAAACGCCGTACCGGAAAATCGCAATACGGAAAATAACCGGCCATGAACGACGGGAAAAACATATCCATTAAAAATAAGCGGGCGACTTACGATTACGAGATGCTCGACACCTATGTTGCGGGTATCGTTTTGTCGGGTACGGAGATCAAGTCGCTGCGGCTGGGAAAAGCTTCGCTGACCGACTGCTATTGTTATTTCAACGACCATGAATTGTTCGTCCGGGGGATGAACATTTCGGAATACCATTGGGGCAGCTACAACAATCACATGCCCAAACGCGACCGCAAATTGTTGCTGCAACGCCGAGAACTGGCCAAGTTGGAGCGCGCGTTGCAGGACAAGGGGCTGACGATCGTAGGATTGAAGCTTTTTATCAACGACAAGGGGCTGGCAAAATTGCAGATCGGCTTGGGACGCGGTCGTAAGAGCTACGACAAGCGGGAGTACATCAAGGAGAAAGACGCTCGTCGGGAGTTGGAGCGCGTATTCCGGAAGTAATTCGTAAACGGATAGAAAAAACAGCGGTTCGCTTGAGATAGCGAACCGCTGTTTTTTATTCGTTCAGCGTAAATAGATCGGAGCCATTCCGCTGAACGTTTTTTTACAACTCCTTGACCCGGATGTTTTTGAATTTGACCAGGGAGCCGTGACCGAGGAATCCGATATGGCCCTTTTCGTTTTTCAGGCCCGGGTGATCCTTGTGGTCGATCGTTCCGTTCTTGCTGGCTTCGGCGATGTTGCCTTCGAGGATCACTTCGCCGTTCAGCGTAACGCGGATGTCGTTGCCCTTGATTCGGATCTCTTCGCTGTTCCATTCGCCGACCGGTTTCAGGAAACCGCGTTTGGCCGGAATAACGCCGTACACCGAACCGTGATACTGGTATTTCTCGAGCTGGCTGTAAATCGGGGATTCGTTGTCGAGCACCTGAATCTCCATGCCGACATAAGCGGCATCGCCTTCGAGCGGGGCCCGGATTCCGATCCCGTTGTTCGCGCCTTCGGTCAGCATGAAGTCGAAGCGGAAGACGAAGTCTTTGTACTCGTCGACCGTATATAGGTTGCCGCCGCCGCCGTTGCCCGGATAGAGCACGATCGCTCCGTCTTCGGAGACATAATCGCGCGTATTACCCGTCCAACCGTGCATGTTCGTGCCGTCGTACAGCAGTTTGAAACCTTCGGCTTTCTCTTCGGCGGACAGTTCGGTCGGTTTCACCTGCGGCAGTTCGTTGATGTAGAGGTTGCGGAAAGCGGTTTTGGTGCCGTGCGCCTGCAGTTCGATCTGTTCGATCGGGAAGATCGCCTGGCTGCGGTCCCAGAAGTTTTCGAGGATCACGTTGTCGACTACCTTCTCGCCGTTCAGCAGTACGGTGACGCGGTCGCCTACCATCTTGATGTAGAATGTATTCCAAGTTCCCAACTTATTGTCGGCCACTTTGGACGGCTTGCTCGGATTGACCTGGTTGTTGTAGAGTCCGCCGGAACCGACTTCGGCGCCCACGTTACGGCGCGCCGTATCCCAGATCTGCACCTGCGGCGTACCGCGCAGGTAAATGCCCGCATCGGCCTCGCTACCTTCGGCATAGAGTTTCCAATCGACGTACATTTCGAAATCGCCGTATTGTTTTTCGGTGCAGATGTTGTCGAATCCGTGTCCGACGTATTCCATCAGTCCGTTGTTCACTACCCAGTCCTTGCGCATCGTTTCGTCTGCGGCGGCCTGTTTCTTGGCCAGTTCCGCCGGTTTCATCTTGGCGCGGGCGATCGGGTTTTCGACAAGCCCTTTCCACCCGGTCAGGTCTTTGCCGTTGAACATCGAGACGAAACCGCCCGTCGCCGGCAGCGAAGCCAGGTGTTTTTGCACCTCTTCGCGCTGGTAATTGCTGTCCTTGTCTTTGTTCAGTTCCACAGCCTTTTTCAGTAGTTCGGTAACGGCCGGGCCGTAGAATTCTTTGTGGGCCAGAGCCGTCCGGATTACGGCCATCACAGCGGCCTGAGAAACGTCCGCGTCGGCGTTGCCGAGGTATTTTCCGGCAAGCATCATCCCCTGGAACGTCTTGTTGTTTTCGAGTCCCTGAAGCGCTTTGGTTTCGATCTTACGCGCATCGGCGGCGGATAGGGCTTTGTTCGATCCGGCTATATCCAGCACGTCGGACAGCAGCAGCGTCTTGTTTTCGGGCGTTTTGTCCGATGCGGCGATCCGCTGTACGTACACGTCGAGCGCTTTGGCCGCATAGGCGGCATCGTCGGCGGCCGCGATTTCGGCCAGTTTGTCGGCAGCGGCCATTCCCTTGATATTCAGTAGCGCATAGAACGCGTTGTCCTTGTCGACGGCCGAACCGCTGTCGAAGCCTTTCGAGATAGTTTCCATTGCGTCCGGCAGCCCTGCTTTCGCCAGAACGGCGTAGTACAGCGATTTCTTGGCTCCGCTTTTGGCGATGCGGTCGCCGATCGCTCCGGCCTGTTCGTCGGGAGTCAGTTCGCGCAACGCTGCGACGATGGCGTTCTGAATCGCTTCGGTATTTTGGTCGTTGACCGACTGCTGTTTTTCGAGCATCGTGTACAGGGCGGGGAGGTCTTTGGCCGACGCTACGGCGGGCAGCGCCGCATAAGCGGCCTGTGCGACGGCGGCATTGGCATTCCGGGTCGCATCGAAAACGACGCCGGACTGATCCTGCGCGCGGCGGGCGGCGAGTACCGTGATTCCGCGGACGTCTCCTTTCTTTTGAACGATCTCGGCCGCTACCGGATTGACGTTCCCTTTGTAGGCGAGTAGGCATTGGGCAGCCGTATTGGCTCGGGCCTGGTCGTGCTCGCTGTCGGTCGCCGTCAGGATCACTTCGCTCAGAGCGGCGGGAACTTCCGATCCGCCGATCTGCGTCGCTGCCCACATAGCGGCTTCGCTAAGTTCCGCATCCGCATCTTTCAGATAGGGCAGGATAGCCGGCAACGCCGTTTTCGCTCCCTGGTTGCCGAGGTAGTTGACAATGTCGGTTTTGGCTTCGTTGTCTTTCAGTTTGCCGAGCGTAGCGCCCAGTTCGGTGTAGAACGCGTCGTCCGCATACGGAGCGGCGAATCGCAACACGTTGTTGCGGTAAGCCCGTGCGGGATCTTTCATCGCTTTCATCGCATAGGCGACCGGACTCTTCTGTAGCGACAGCAGGATTCCGGTGGCTGCGATACGGGCGTGTTCCGATCCGGCGGCTGCCGCTTTTTTCAACAGTTTACCGGCTTCCGCAGCGGCCAGTTTGTCCTGTCCGTCTGCTTTCAGCTTTTCGATCAGGCAGATATAAGCGTCCGTCGCGTCGCCGTCGTAGTTAGCGTTTGCGGCTGCGGCGCTCAGCACGGGAAGCGATGCGGCCGTACCGATTTTCGACAGGGCGTAATAAATCGACTTGTCGGCGCTTTTATCGTTGCCTACCCAGGCGATCAGAGCCGTTTCGACGCCTTCGTTGTCGATGCCCGCGTCGCCTGCGGCCTGAGCCAGCGCGTTTTTATCGCCTGTCCCGGCAACGATCGCCTGGGCGATCGCCGTTTCGGCTTCCGGCGTTCCGTTCGAAACGAGCGCAGTCAGCGCGGGGCCGCCCAGCCGTTGATCGCCGATCAGACCGGCCAGGACGTCGACGCTCTCCTTTTTGCCGCATTGTTGCAGCAGGCGGATGTAGAACGCCTTGATTTCGGCATCGTTGCTTTTTTTCAGTCCGCGGATAATCCCGTTGACGAACTCTTTGCGCGCTTGTTCACGGTCGGGGCCCGAAACGAAGGCCGACCAGCCGGACAGCGCGTAGCTGACCGGAACGTTGTTCGTATCGTCGAACATGGATACCAGCATGTCCACGCCCTCAGCTCCGGTCGAAACCAGATCGTTCATCAACCGGTCGTATTCGGCTTCGTTCGGGGCCGGCATCAGACCCAGCGCATCCGATACTTTGGTTTTCCACGTGCGGTTCGGATTGGTCTGTGCAGACAGGTTGCTGCCGGCCAACGCGAACAACGCAAAAAGAACTAAAACTATCTTTTTCATCATAATTATCGTTAATCGGGTTAGACGTTAAATGGCCCAGGGGGCGCGCATCGGTTGGTCGATCAGCCGGTTGGCCGCATCGTCATCGACGAACAGCAGCTTTTCGGGATCGAATTTCAGCGAACGTCCCAGACGCAGCGCCACGCCGCCCATATTGACGATAGTCGCCGAGCGGAACCCGTTCTGTTCGTTCAGGGCGAATTTCTGACGGTTCTTGACGCAATGCAGGAAATCGGTCTGCTGCGGCATCGGGTCGGGAAATTCGGCCAGTTTGCGTTCCCAGTCCGGAATGTCGCACTGGAAATTGGGGTATACTTTTCCGTTCGGGCCCTCGATGTAAGGATCGCTCGGACTGCCGTTGTCTTCGCCGTACAGGATGATTTTGCAGCCGTCGTCGTAAGTATATTCGATTTTACGCCACGTACCCACCGCGTCGGGATGCTGCTGCGGCGCGTCGATCTCGACCGAGATCGGGCTGGTTTCGTCCTTACCGAGCAGGTATTGCACCGGGTCGATGTAGTGCTGTCCCATATCGCCCAGTCCGCCGGCGTCGTAGTCCCAGTATCCGCGGAAGGTTTCGTGTACGCGGTGCGCGTTGTAGGGTTTATAAGGAGCCGGGCCGAGCCACATGTCGTAGTCGAGTTCGGCGGGGACTTTCTGTTCTTCGAGTTTTTCGTTGCCGACCCAGAAAAATTTCCAGTTGAAGCCGGTATGCTTGCTGATCGTCACTTTCAACGGCCATCCGAGCATACCGCTGTCGACCAGTTTTTTGATCTTGTCGACGGTCGTGTTCATACCGTAGAACGTGTCGGTGAAGCGGAACCATGTGTTGAGGCGGAAAATATTGCCGTGCTGTTTGACCGCTTCCATCACCCGTTTGCCTTCGCCGATCGTCCGCGTCATCGGTTTCTCGCACCAGATGTCCTTGCCGGCGCGGGCGGCGTCGACCGACATGATCCCGTGCCAGTGCGGCGGGGTGGCGATGTGTACGATATCGACGTTCGGATCTTCGATCAGTTTCCTGTAGTCGGAATAGGTGGCCAGTTTATCGCTGGCCAGTTGCTCGCCGGCCGCCAGATGATTTTTGTCCACGTCGCAAATGGCTACCAGGCGGGTGCCGGCGTAGCCGTAATGACCGCGTCCCATCCCGCCGACGCCGATGATGCCCTTGGTGAGCTGATCGCTCGGAGCCGTGTATCGCGTTCCGCCGAGTACGTGACGGGGAACGATGGTCAGGGCGGCCATTCCTGCGAACGTTTTCAGGAAATCCCTTCTTTTCATAAGTTTGGTATTTTTTGAAGATTAAGTTAAGTATTGCGTAAACGATGCGGAGGGATTTTTCCTCCGCATCCCGTTATTAGTCTTTCAGGTAATAATCGACGGACGTTACGACGCGCACCGTCTTTATATAGGGCGTATTGGCGTCCCGGTCGGAGATCGAGAACTGTCCCTGGTTGGCAAATTTGATCTTTCCCAGTTTGCTTTTCGAATCGTGCGCGAATTTTTCGCCGGCGATGCGGGCGTTCTCGGTCGCTTCTTCGATCATTTTCGGTTTGATCTCGTTCAACGCAGTGGAAGTGTACAGGAACTGCGTTGTGAAACGGTAATCCCCGCCGGTGATGGCTACGCCCTGTTTCAGTAGGTCGCTCTGGCGCGACATCAGTTTGACCACCAGATCCACCTTATCGGTCGTAACGGTCAACACGCTGGTTACGTTGTAACGGTATTTGACGCTTTGCGGGCCGTAGCGTTCGGCGTCCATGTCGATGATTTCCGCCGGGGCGATCGTAATTTCGTCGTCCGTGATGCCGTTCGACTTCAGGAAATCGACGATTTTCGCATTGCTCGTTTCGAGCGTATTGTAAAGTGTCATCAGATTGTCTCCGACTTCTTTGTAGGCCAGCGGCCAGATCACCCGGTCGGCTTTGACCTCTTTTTCCGAAAGTCCTTTGACGGAAACGACGCGTTCGCTGTCCTTGAAATGTACGATGCCGCTCCGCAGCATCCATCCCGCTACGATCAGGCCGATCGCCAGCAGGGCGCATTCGACCAGGTAACTTTTTGTCTTTTCCATAATAGCAGCTTTTAGTATTGTTGTTTATTCAGGATGCAAATCCTTTTTTGTTGCGGATTTTCAGTTAAACGGGAAGCCTAATACGACAGTTTAAAATTAATAAAAAGATTTCAAAAAACAGCAAGGCTTTCCGGGATAAAGTTCCGACTTCTGTGTAGTCGGTTGTTTATCAGTATGTAATGATGCAATATAAAAAAGACCCCTCGAAAGGGGCCTTTTTTATGAATGACGGAGGAAGCCTACAACTGGGCGATTCCAATGATTCCTTTATCCGATTTCTCGATGAAGTCGATGATGTACTGTATCTCGGGACTCATCGGGATGGTCTCCTTGATTTGGATCAGCGCGTTTTCGAGGCTGGTTCCGGATTGGTAGATCTGGCGGTAAGCCTTTGCGATGTCGTCGATGATATTTTCCTGAATTTCGCCGACTTTAGACAACAGTACGGCGTTCACTCCATAATAAACGATCGGGTTGTGCGCGGCTACGATGAAGGGCGGTACGTCCTTGTTGGCCCGGCATCCGTCCCGGAGTAGCGTCCAACTGCCGATGTGGCAGCCGTGCTTGAGGATAACGCCGCTGCCGAGGATCGCCTTGTCGTCGATGACGCATTCGCCGGCGGTCTTGGCTCCGTTCCCGAGAATGCATTTGTTGCCGATCTTCGTATCGTGCGCTACGTGAACGCCTTCGAGCAGGAAGTTCCCGTCGCCGATCGAAGTGACGCCGTCCGGATAGGTAGCCCGGTTGACGATCGCTTTTTCACGGATCGTGTTGTCGTTGCCGATTACCAGGATGGTATCCTCCCCCTTGAACTTGAAGTCCTGCGGGGCGGCGCCCAGGATGGCGCTTTGGTAAACGGTGTTGCCGGTTCCCATCCGGGTGCCGTCCAGCACGCTGGCGTAAGGCATGATCGTACAGTTGTCGCCGATTTCGACATTCTTATCGATGTATGCGAACGGGTAGACGGTCACGTTCTTCCCGATTTTCGCACTGGGGTCTACATGAGCTAATGGACTGATCATATCGCTGTGTTTTTATCGTTATTCGTTGCGTCCTCCGCCCAATGCGTTGTACAGGTTGACGATGGCCTGTATGCGATCGAACTGGTCGGATACGTTCGACAGCTGAGCGCTGAGGAGCGATTGCTGCGCCGTAAGCACTTCCAGGTAGGTGGAAGTTCCTAAAGTTAATAATTCCTGCGTATATTCGACCGATTTTTCCAGGGAATTGATCTGTTTTTTCCGCTGAACGATTTTGTCTTCGGCCGACTGGTACTGGCACAGCGCGTTGCTGACCTCGCTGCCGGCATTCAGGATTGCCTGCTGGAAACTCAGCAGCGCTTCCTGCTGCTGGGCCTTTGCGATCCGCAGCCGGGCCGTATTGGCGCCTTTGTTGAAGAGAGGCTGCGTCAGCGAGCCGAGGGCCGATGCGATCATTTTGCCCGGGTTCGCCACCATGCTACCCAGTTGGTTCGTCCATCCGAAGTTTCCCGAGATCGACAGCGACGGTAGAAAGCCGACCGGGCGGCGTTCGTGTTGTAGAACGTGCCGGCGAACGCCATCTCGGCCGCCTTGACGTCCGGACGGTTCGACAACAATTGTACCGGAACGCCGGCGTTCATCATCGCGGGGAACGATTGCGATTTCAGGCTGCCCCGTTCGATCTGCTGCGGAGCCTCTTTGAGGATCAGCGACAGCGCGTTCTCGATCTCGCGGATCTGCTGTTTGAGTTCCGGGATCGACGCTTCGATCATGTAGCTGTTCGCTTCGCTCTGCACGATGGCCGCTTCGTTCACCATGCCGGCCTCTTTCATCGCCCGCATCGTCTCGACGGTCTTCTTCCACAGTACCGAAGTATTTTCGGTGATGGCGAGCTGTTCGTCGAGCATCAGCAGCGTGTAGTAGTAGTTCGCTACGGCGGCGATCACTTGGGTTTGGACGGCTTGCTTGTAGGCTTGGCTCTGCAGGACGGCGGCTTTCGCTCCCCGTTTGGCGTTCAGCAGTTTGCCGAAAATGTCGATTTCCCAGCTGGCGGCGATCGGGGCGCTCCATGTCCACGTCCGCCTGTGATTTTCATACCAGCTCAGGCCGCCCTGGGGGGCCAGGTTCAGCGAAGGCGTGTAGGCCAGGCGCGCCGACATCAGGCCCGCTTCGGCCTCCTGAACTTTCAGGATGGCCGTCTGCAGGTCGGTGTTCTGTTCCAGCCCCAATTGGATCAGGGACTGGAGCTGCGGATCGGTGAATACTTCGCGCCACGGCAGGTCGCCCATGTTGGTCGTATCCGAAACCAGCGTGTCGGTTGCCGAGACGGGATCGCGGTACAACCCTTTCGTGTCCATTTCGGGCCGGCTGTAAGGCTTGTATATGTTGCAGCCGCTTACCAGCGCTGCAAGGCATACGATATATATGAACTGTTGTTTTTTCATCTCCGTTATTTCGTGTATTGTTCGATTTCTGCTTCGATTTCGGTGTTGTCGGTATCGTCCCAGTGCAGCGGCTTGAACCGTTCCTGCAGATGCTGGAAGGCGACGAACAGCGCCGGTACGACGAAGATCTGGCAGATCATACCGATCAACATACCGCCGATGGCGCCGGTTCCCAGCGTGCTGTTGCCGTTGGCTCCTACGCCGCTGGCGAACATCAGCGGCAACAGGCCGATCACCATGGCCAGCGAGGTCATCAGGATCGGGCGCAAACGGGCCGACGCTCCGAGTACGGCTGCCGAGACGATGCTCATACCGGATTGGCGTCGTTCGAGGGCGAACTCGGTAATCAGGATGGCGTTCTTGGCCAACAGACCGATCAGCATGATCAGGGCGATCTGCATGTAGATGTTGTTCTCGACGCCCATGAATTGCGCGAAGATGAAGCTACCCATCAGACCGGCCGGGATCGAAAGGATTACGACCAGCGGAAGGATGTAACTTTCGTACTGGGCGCTCAGCAGCAGGTAGACGAAGACCAGACACAGGATAAAGATAATGGCCGTGGTGCTTCCGCTGCTCTGCTGTTCCTCGCGCGTCATACCGGAATACTCGAATCCGTAACCGGAAGGCAGCGTTTCGTTGGCGACTTCCTGGATGGCCTGAATAGCCTGTCCCGAACTGTATCCGGGTTTCGGGTTTCCGTTCACCTTGATCGAGGTAAACATGTTGAAACGCGAGATGTTGTCCGGGCCGTACACCCGTTTGAGCGTAATGAACTGGGTGATCGGCGCCATTTCGTTGCCGTTGCGCACCTTGATGCTGTTCAGCGTTTCCGGATTGACGCGCAGTTCGGCGTCGGACTGGATCATTACGCGGTACAGGCGGCCGAAACGGTTGAAGTTCGACGCGTAGATACTACCGTAATAGCCTTGCAGGGCGGCGAGCAGCGTTTGCGGACTCAGGCCGGCCTGTTTACATTTGGCTACGTCGATATCGACCATATACTGCGGGTAGAACGGGTTGAACGCGCTGTAGGCCATTGCGATCTCCGGACGTTGGTTCAGCTTGCCGATGAACTGCTGCGAGATGTTGAAGAACGTGTTGATGTCGCCGCCCGTTTTATCCTGCAGGTTCACTTCGAAACCGTTCGAGGCGCTGTAACCCGAGATCATCGGCGGAGCGAAGATAAATACCTGGGCGTCTTTGATCAGGTTGCGCGTCTGCATGGTCAGCATACCCATGATCGCATCGACGTTCTGTTCCTTGGTACGTTCTTCCCACGGCTTGAGTTTACAGATAAACGTACCGTAGGCGCTACCCTGTCCGGCCATGAAACTGTATCCGGCGATTTCGGTACGGCTTTTCAGACCCGGGGTGGCTGCGAGCAGACTGTCTATCCGAGCCATGGCGGCTTGTGTCTTTTCCAGCGAAGTTGCCGGCGGCATACTCACGGCGACGAAGAAAGTACCGGTATCTTCGTTCGGCACCATACCCGTCGGAGTGATTTTCATCAGGCCGAGCAGAACGACCACCGAAGCGATGACCAGGCCGAAAGCGAGCCATTTCCGTTTGATGAACAGGTTGACGCCTTTTTTGTACTTGGTCAGCGTGACGTCGTAAGCGACGTTGAAGGCTTTATGGAACCGTTTGATCGGGCTCAGTTTTTTCTGTCCCTCTTCCTCTTTCTGGTGCGGTTTCAGGAACATGGCGCACAGCGCAGGACTCAGCGTCAGCGCGTTGATGGCGGACAGGCCGATGGCGATGGCCATCGTCAGACCGAACTGGCGGTAGAACGTACCCGACGTACCGGTGATGAAGCTTACCGGAATGAACACGGCCATCATCACGAGGGTGATCGACACGATAGCTCCCGAAATTTCGCTCATCGCGTCGATAGACGCTTTCAACGGCGATTTATAACCCTGATCCAGTTTGGCATGCACCGCCTCGACGACCACGATGGCATCATCGACCACGATGGCGATCGCCAGCACGAGGGCGCAAAGCGTCAACAGGTTCACGCTGAATCCGATCAGGTACAGGACGAAGAACGTACCGATCAAAGCTACCGGGATCGCGATCGCCGGGATCAGCGTCGAGCGGAAGTCCTGCAGGAAGATGAACACCACGAGGAACACCAGAATAAATGCTTCGATCAGCGTTTTGAGCACTTCATTGATGGAGGCGAACAGGAAATCGTTCGTATCCATCATGATTTCGTAGTCCACTCCCGGAGGGAAATCCTTGGCGGACTGCTCGAGGATTTTTTTAACGTCGTTGATAATCTGCGTAGCATTCGAGCCTGCGGTCTGGTAAATGATGAACGAGGTACCCGGATGGGCATTCGAACGGGTCGAGAATGCATACGAAAGTCCGCCCAGTTCGACACGGGCGATTTCGCCGAGTCTCAGTACCTTGCCGTCCGGGGTCGCCCGGATTACGATATCTTCGAACTCTTCGGGCGTAGCCAGGCGTCCCTTGTACCGCATGATATATTGGAAAGACTGGTCGCCGCTTTCGCCGAACTGTCCGGGCGCGGCCTCGATGTTCTGTTCGGCGAGTGCGCTGATAACGTCCGTCGGCATCAGCATGTACTGCGCCATCACATCCGGTTTCAGCCAGATACGCATTGAATAATCGGCGCCCATCATCATCACGTCGCCCACGCCGGGTACGCGCTGAATCTGGGGAACCAGGTTGATCTGAGCATAGTTTTTCAGAAAGTTCTGGTCGTATTCGTCGTTCGGACTGAAAACCGTGCCGACCAGCAGCATACTGGTCTGCCGCTTGCTGGTGATCACGCCGACCTGCGTAACTTCGGACGGCAGCAGACCCTGGGCTTTGGCGACGCGGTTCTGCACGTTCACCGCGGCCATGTCGGGGTCGGTTCCCTGTTTGAAATATACGTCGATGCTCGCATCGCCGGTATTAGTAGCGGTGGAGGTCATGTACATCATGTTCTCCACGCCGTTGATCTGCTCCTCGAGCGGTGCGATCACACTGTTCAGTACGGTTTGGGCGTTGGCGCCGGTGTACGACGTGCTGACGTGCACGGTCGGCGGCGCGATATCCGGATATTGAGTTACCGGCAGCGAAACCAATCCCAGCACACCCAATATCACGATAAGAATCGAGATCACCGTGGATAGTACCGGGCGTTTTATAAATCTGTCTAATTTCATAATTCTGCTTTTTTATGCGAAATTCATTCCCCGGGCGTTTATTTTGCTGCACCTTTGGCTGCTGCGGCAGCGGCTGCCTGTTGAGTCGCCTGTTGCATTTTGGCGGCTGCCTCTTCCGGGGTGATCGGTTTGATCGGCATACCGTTCTTGATAAAGCCTACGCCCTCTACGACGATCCGGTCGCCGGGGTTCAGACCTCCGGTTACGACATACTGCTGGCCGTTATTGATCGGCAATACCTGAATCATCGTCTGGTTTACCGTCGAACTGTCCGTTACGACGAATGCGAAGATCTTATCCTGGGCTTCGACCGTTGCGCTCTGCGGAATCACGATCGTCGAATCGAGTTTTTCCGGAATCAGGATGTTGCCCGATCCGCCGCTGCGCAATACCTGGTTCGGATTTTTGAATGTGGCGCGTACGCGGCTCCGCCGGCGGTCTGGTCGATCACGCCGCTCAGCGTTTCGACGGTGCCCTTTTCCGGGTAGATCGAGCCGTCGACGAGCTGCAGTTGCACTTCCGGCATCTTCTTCAGCGATCCGTCGGTCGTCATCTTCAGCAGTTCTTTTTCGTTCAGCGAGAAGTAGACGTACATTTCCGAATTGTCCGCTACGGTGGTCAGCGGGGTGGCCATGCTCGGACTTACGAGACTTCCGACACGGTACGGAATTTCGCCGACCACTCCGTTTGACGGGCTGGTCACCTGCGTATAAGAGAGGTTATTCTTCGCGTTGGTCAATTGCGCTTCGGCTTGTGCGAGGGCCGCTTTCTGCGATGCGAGGGTATTTTCGGCCATTTGCAGGTCGTACTCGCTGATGATATTTTTGCGGGCCAGTTCGCGTTTGTTGTCGGCGGTCAACTGGGCCGTCGCTACGGCTGCCTTGGCTACGTTTACGTTTGCTTCGGCCACTTTGACGGCCTCCTCGAATTGTACCGGGTCGATGATGAACAGCGTTTGGCCTTTTTTAACGGTCGCGCCTTCGTCTACGCACAGTTTGGTGATGAATCCGCTGACGTTCGGGCGGATTTCGATATCCTGGCGTCCGCGGATAGCGGCTGCCGGGTAGGTATTGTTCAGTTCGATCGAAGTCGGCTCGAGCGTTATGGTGGCGTATTCCGGTACGCCGCCCATCATTCCGGCCTGCTGTTTCGTGCCGCACGAAAAGAAAGTCGCGCCCAATGCGGTTAATAAGAAAAACCGTTGAGACTGAATAAGCATTGATTTTCGAATTTTCATATTCTTTAACTATTTGTTTGTTATTTTTCGAATGTCGTAGTGTGCGGGGGAACCGCATTCCCCATTGTCGTGCGCCTGCATGAGGTACGACCCGTTCCGTGTTCTGCTCATGTTTTTTCGTTTTTTCCGCTATCCATATTTTTCACCATGTTTTCTTGCCTACGTCGAACGAACGGATGAATTGCCGACGAAAATCCGACAGACAAAAGTACAAATATTCGTTCGATAATCTAATCCGTGCATTCGGTAAAGTCTTTTTACTCCGGATAATACGTTATTTCGTTTTTCTTAACGTGTTTTCACCGGATAAATTGCCCGTATGATGCCGGTTTTATGTGGATTCGACCATTTTTACGGCATTTTTTCACAATCCGATTTTACCGCATTGTACAGGTCGCAAATGTAAATAAGAAAACTGGAAAAACAAAAATAGTTTTCCAGTTTTTGAAAGTTTTTTACCCGATCGGTCAATTTAGTCGGGTTTTTAACCGGGTCTCGATATCCGAAAACGGGTCGAAACGGCGGTAAGGAAGCTGTTTTTACTCGAATTTCAGCTCTTTTAACTGCCCCAGTTGTTCGTAATTGGTCAGATCCACCTGGATCGGAACGACCGATACGTACCCGTTTTTGAGCGCCCATTCGTCCGTGTCGGTCGCTTCGGGCTCGGTATTTTCGAAATAACCGCAGAGCCAGTAATAGTCGTGTCCGCGCGGATCCTGGCGGCGTTCGAACACTTCCCGCCAATAGCCCCGGTTCTGGCGGCAGGGCATGATCCCGCGGATTTGTTCGGCCGGCAGGTTCGGTACGTTGACGTTCAGGCACAACGGGCGTCCGAGGTTTTCGGTCATGGCTTTTCGCACGATCGGCAGGATGTACTGCTGCACGGTGCCGAAGTCGGCGTCCTCGTCGTGGTCGAGCAGCGAGAAGCCGATCGACGGAATGTTGTAGAAACTGCCTTCGATGGCGGCTCCCATCGTTCCGGAATAGAGGACGTTAACGGCCGAGTTGGCGCCGTGGTTGATGCCTGACAGCACCAGATCCGGAGTTTCGCCGTTTTGCAGCAGGTAGTCGAAAGCGATCTTCACGCAATCGACCGGAGTGCCGTTGCAACCGTATATGGTCAAGCCTTCCTGCTCGGTCACCTTTTTCAGGTACAGCGGGCGCGTCATCGTGATGGCGTGCGACATGCCGCTTTGCCCCTCTTCCGGGGCCACCGCTACGATCCGGCCCAGCGGTCGGACCGTTTCGATCAGCTTTTGGAGTCCTTTGGCGCGGACTCCGTCGTCGTTGGTGATAAATATCAATGGTTTATGATTCATAGGCTTTGTCTATTCGTTCAATCGTAAACTGCAAAGGTACGAAAAAACGGGCCGAATACCAACTTGGCCGAAAGCGACGATCCCGAAAGTCCGCAACATTTTCGGATTTCCGGGATCGTGGTTGTCGGGGTGTTTTGCCGGCGGGTCAGCTTTGCGATTCGCGGTAGGCGTCGATCGCTTTGCGGGCCGATCCGTGCAGCAGCAGCAGGCGTTTGGCCTGTTCGTAACCGAGCCCCAGTTCGTCGGCGACCATCCGCGTTCCGCGGTCTACCAGTTTGTCGTTGGTCAGTTGCATGTTGACCATCCGGTTGCCTTTGACGCGGCCCAGCTTGATCATCGTGGCGGTCGTAATCATGTTGCAGATCAGCTTCTGCCCGGTTCCCGATTTCATCCGCGAACTGCCGGTGACCAGTTCCGGCCCGACGATCATTTCGATCGGAATATCGGCTTCGGCGGCCAGCGGGGAGTCCGGGTTGCTACAGATACAGGCGGTCAGGATGCCGTGTTCGCGGGCGCGGTGCAGCGCCCCGATCACGTACGGGGTCGTGCCCGATGCCGCGATACCGATCACCGTGTCGAGCGGCGAGATATTCCGTTCCAGCAGTTCTTGCCAGCCCCGCTGCGGATCGTCTTCGGCGTGTTCCACCGGATTCCGCAACGCCGTGTCGCCGCCGGCGATCAGGCCGACGACCAGCGTCGGCGGCATCCCGAAGGTCGGCGGGATCTCCGAGGCGTCCAGCACGCCGAGCCGGCCGCTCGTGCCGGCTCCCAGGTAAAAGATGCGGCCTCCTTTCTGCATCCGCTCGACGATGGCGGTTACCAGTTTTTCGATCTGCGGGATCGCCTTGCCGACTGCTTCCGGGACTTTCCGGTCTTCTTCGTTGATCTCTTCCAGCAGCTCGCGGACGGATTTTTGTTCCAGGTTGTCGTGCAGCGATGCCTGTTCGGTAATTTTTACGAAAGTCATATGTTATCGTTATTGATTCGCATGGTAACGGACGAGTCCTTCCATCGGCGTGCGGACGATCGACCCGATCCGCAGACCGGATTCGACGGCGGTCTCTTCCAAGATCTCCTTATAATAATAGGCGACCGATCCGGTGAAATGCACGGGAAGCTCGCGGCAGTCGGGGTATTGCAGTACGTTCCGGCGCAGGAAGCTCGCGAAACCGTTTTTGACCAGCGCCCGGATTTCCGGTACGTCGAGGTTTTCCGCGAGAAACGGCGACAGGCCGGCGAGGAAACGGTTCGGGAACGGTTTTTTGTAAATCCGTTCGAGAATATCGGCCGGCGTCAAGCCGAAACGCGAGAGAAATTTCTCTCTGAGTCCTGTCGGGAGCTGGTTTTCAGGCAATCGCCGACCAGCGTCCGGCCGAGAACGGCCCCGCTGCCTTCGTCGCCGAGGATGAATCCGAGCGGCGAGACGTTGGCCGTAATTTCGGTTCCGTCGTACAGGCAGGAGTTCGAGCCGGTTCCGAGGATACAGGCGATGCCGGCGTTGCGGCCGCACAGCGCGCGGGCGGCTGCCAGCATGTCGCTGCCCACTTCGATGTCCGCCGCCGTGAAACGGGCGGCCAGGACGTCGCGGATCACGGCGATCTTATCGGGGAAAGCGCAGCCGGCTCCGTAAAAGCGGATCTGTTCGATCGGACGATTTCCAAGCTGCGGGAGCAGGCCGCCGTCCACTTCCCGGGCGATTTCGTCGGCGCTCTGGAAAAACGGGTTGGTTCCGTGGGTGGCGATCCGGCATATTTCCGCGGCACCGTCGGCCACGCACCAGTCCGTTTTGGTCGAGCCACTGTCTGCAAGCAGTATCATATTTTGATGTAGATTTTCCGTTTATACAACGTATAACCGATTCCCCAGTTCAGCGCGACGAACAGCAGCGCGTAGACCAGCGAACCGAAGTAGTCGCCCAGCGCGGGTTTCAGGCACAGCGAGTAGGCGAACCCGTGCAGGCTCAGCAGGCCGTTTCCGTGCGGCAGGCGAATGTTGTTCAGCAGGATCGAGAGCACGGCCGCCGAGACGTACAGAAACAGCGGATTGATGCCGAACGATTCGAAAAAACGGCTCCAGCGCCTGTAACCTTTGACATCGATCGTCCAGATCAACAGCGCCAGCAGCGACGAGGCCATGCCGCAGGTGACCAGTACGAACGTGGGCGACCAGATTTTCTTGTTGATCGGACAGCCGTAGCTCAGCAGCCAGCCGCACAGCATCAGCGCCGATCCGACGAGGAACAGGTTTTGGATTTTATCCGTCAGGTTCCGTGCGCCGACGAGCAGTCCTCCGCAGCAGAATCCGATCAGCACGTGGGCGATCGACGGGATCGTACTCAGCAATCCTTCCGGGTCGAAGGCGAGATCGCCCTGACGGTACATGTGCGCCGGGCCGAGTATTGCTCGGTCGACGATGCCGACGACGTTTTGTTCGGAAATTTCGAATCCGTGTCCCGATAGCAGGATCGCGAAATAACCGGCGAGCAGTCCCGCGGCGATCCACGGGATGCGCCGGTGGCGAACCGTTACGGCGATCAGCGCCGCCGCGCCGTAACTCAGCGCCAGGCGTTGCATCACGCCGAGGATCCGCATCCGGTCGAACGTCCAGCACGAACGTCCGATCCGTTCCCAAAACGGAACTCCTTCGTCCGACAGCGCGTTGAACGTGCCGCAGAATCTTGAGAACCACCCGATCCCGACGCCTATCAGGAAGATCACCAGTACTCGCCGCAAGATTTTCCGGACCGTGGCGCGGCTGCACCGGAAATCGAATTTTTTCAGCGACAAGTAGGTCGATGCCCCCATGATGAACATGAAAAACGGAAAGACCAGGTCGGTCGGCGTCAGTCCGTTCCACGAGGCGTGTTCCAGCGGGGCGTAGATCGCGCTCCAACTGCCCGGGTTGTTGACCAGGATCATCCCTGCGATCGTGATCCCGCGCAGGATATCGAGGGCCAGCAGGCGTTTGTTTTCAGCGGCGTTCATTCGTCCGAAGGGTTATGGTTGTTCGAAAAATTCCAGAATCCCGCGCATCAGGCTGTCGCGCCGTTCGTCCGTAAGGACGGTCTCGAACGGGAATCCGAGCGTGCAGACCTTGTAGGCGCCTTTATAAGCCACTCCCGCGCTGAGATTGTTTTCCGCGTAACGGAATACCGTGAAGGCGCCGTCGGCAGCCGGTTCGATAGCGTCGGGCGATTCGACGACGTAACAATCGCCGTTGAGTTCGTGGTTGTAGTCGTAATCTCCTTTCAGCGTTTTGTACGGCGAGGCGACGCTCCGGACACTGCCGCGAACGGCCGCCCGTCCGGTACGCAATTTGAATTTCAACGTGTTGGCGGCGAATTCCTTCGATGCCCCGGTCGTGTCGCTTTCCCACAGGTCGGAACCCACGTAAGCGCCGCTGACCAGCAGGTTGCCCCCACCGTTGCAGTAGTCCGCGAGGGCCAGTTGCAGTTCGGGCGGGAAAGCCCGGAATTCCGGCGGACAGGCTCCGCGCGCCAGGACGGTTTCGCGCTGCTTGCCGAGGATCAGATCGACCGCTCGGTAGTCCCCGAGGTTCACCTCGTCGTCGATGACCGATTCGTTGCTGCACGACACGAACGAATATCCGGCGCTGACGATCGAGCGGCCGTGCAGGGCCGGATAATCGAACGTATTGCCGGCGATGACCTCTTTCTCGTAATCCGCGCGACTGGCCCCGAAACCGGCGGCATCGTCGTCGGCATACGGCGCCGGACGACGGAATTCGTACTGGCTGCCGATAAAGCTGATGTCCTGCCTATCCGGCACGCCGTGGTCGATTTCATCGTAAAAACCGGCCAGCGAGTCGCATACGAAACTGTACGGCGCGCTGATCCGGTCGAATCCGTTGATGACCAGCACCGTCCCTTTCTCGTCGGGAACTCGGCAGGCCGAAAGGATCTCGGATGGGAAACTTTCGCCGCCCCGGTTCAGCGCCGTCACTTTGTAACTGTATATTTTGCCGGGCTGCTGGTACAGCCTGATACGGTTTTCCGCGACCGGCACCCCGTTGTCGAAGCCGCCGTCGCCGATCCGGGTGTAGAGCACGTATCGTCCTGCCTGGGCGGTCGGTTCCAGCGGGTCGGCGACCGGCTGCCAGTTCAGTTCGACGCTGTCCCGCCCCGCGAATGCGATCCGGAAATGGTCGACCGGCAGCGGTTGTATGACGCAATCCTGCTTGTACTGGAATGCCAGGAACCGCAGGATGCCTTTATAAATCGCCCGGCTGACCGTAAAGCGGAAACGCGGGTCGAGGCCGTAACGCATGTCGGCGAAATTCTGGTGCGACAGCAGTTCGAGCAGCATGGCCGGCACTTCCGGGACGTGCGCTTCGAAATAGGCTTTGTCCCACATGCCGCGACGCGACCATTCGGGTTCGTACAACGCCTGTATATCCGATACGATCTGCGATTGCACCAGGTCGGTCAGGTCGCGCGACAGGTCGCGGGAGGCGCCGTTCGGGTAGAGTCCGTCGTCTTTGTGCGTATAATAGATGCCCAACGTGCCGATGATCGAGTCGTTCATCGTCGTTCCGGCGTCGGAATGGAATGCCAGCGATAGGTCGACCGGAATGTGCAGCCCTTCGCGGTCGGGGGCGTTCTTCGTCCCGCCAATCAGGTAGTTCACCCACAGGCCGCGGCACAGGTAGTCGTCGCGGTAGTCGTTCGTATGCCCCGTGGCCGAATAGACCGAATCCGGAAATCCCGCCCATTGCAGCCAGTAGCGCGCACCTTCGGTGAAACGGGGATAGCCGCTGGTCTCGTATGCGTAGTCGATTTCCGGATTGCGTTGTTCGGCCGGCATGATCCGGGCGATGTTGCCCTGTCCGCCGCCGATTTTGACGGCGTCGGCCGTGACGATCCGACCTGTCTTATGCGACAAATTGCTCAGCGTAACGCAGCCCGATTCGGAACATCCCGCATCGAAATCGAAGTGCCCGAGGTAGATCCATGTGCCGCCGCCCATCGTTTGGTTAACGCGGAAACGGGTCGTTCCACCTTTGTGGCGAACCGTGTAGACCGCATCGTCCGTGCTGTTCGGCAATGTTTTATAGGAGACGTAAACGGCATACCGGCCGCCTTTCGGAATGTCGGGCGTCCAACGTGCCGTGCTGACGTCGTCCGGATGACCTACGGTCACGGCCTGCCGGAACGTTCCGTCGCGGAACGGGTTCTCGGCGTCCTTGTAGCTGGATTGTTTGTAGGCGAAGCCGGGCTCCTCGCCGGTCGTCCAGGGTTTCGTCCCGTTTCGCTCTTCGTAACGCGACGCGCCCGCTATCGCCGGGTCGTTGTCTGCGATC
This sequence comes from Alistipes sp. AF48-12, assembly GCF_003477565.1. Classification (NCBI taxonomy): domain Bacteria; kingdom Pseudomonadati; phylum Bacteroidota; class Bacteroidia; order Bacteroidales; family Rikenellaceae; genus Alistipes; species Alistipes sp. AF48-12. The sequence goes on along the minus strand of NZ_QUDJ01000001.1, from coordinate 173,599 downwards.
GCCTCTTCGGTCTGTACGTCGCGTTCGCGCGGCATCAGGACGTAGGCCCCGGCGTTTTCCAGCATCGGAACCAGGTAGGGCAGCACGTAGCTCTGCGTGTAGAGGTCTTCGACGATCTCGAAAATACGTGCCCGCTGCCACTCCCAGCGGTTCAGTTTCGGTTCGAAATAGTATCCGTGACTTTGCCACAGGGCGATGTGGCGTCCGTCGAGTCCGGCGGTCGGCCGGTAGGGCCGATTCGCCCGCGTGACCAGCGGCTCGGGCGATTTCGTGACGAAGCGTTTTCGGCTGCGGTCGGCTTTGCTGCGCAACGGGGCGGGGATCAGTTCCTCGATCCGTTTTCCGTCGGAGAACAGGACGATCTCCTTGCGTTTGAACCCGGCCGGCAGCAATTCTCGGATACCGTCGTAAATTCTCCGGACGTTGTCTTCGCGGAACGGGATGTAGGCGCAGTTCTCGCCGGCATAGAGTTCCAGCGTTTTTTTGTCTGCGGCCACCGAGTCGATCGTAATCCGGCCCGAGCGGATCGTCGTGCGGGCCGTTTCGGTGAGCAGGTCCCCGATCCGGTCGCGGACATCCTGCGGGAGCGGCTGGGCTTGCAGCGGCAGAGTTGCCGCGAAGAACCCCGACAACAGGAACGCAAGACGGACTGCGTGCGTTTTTTTTATGATTTTCATTTTTTTCTGATTAGCAGGCAAAGGCCTGCAAATGTAAATAATGCGTTGAATATCAAAAGTTCGTAACTGAACGAATAACCGTTGAACCAGGTTTCCGAGTGACTGTCCAGTACGAAACAGAGCACCGGAGACAGCAGCGCGACGAGCGGAACCCAACGGTCCCGAACCGGGCGTTTGGTGAAAATGCCGAACGCGAACATGCCGAGGATCGGACCGTAAGTGTAGCTGGCCAGCACGTAGACGGCGTCGATGACGCTCGTGTTGTTCAGCACGTTGAAGATCAGGATTACGACGCCCATCGTGACGGCCATGCCGACGTGCACCCGCTTGCGGATGCGGGCCGTCCGGGTTTCGTCGTGTTTTTTCGTGCTTCCGAGAATATCGACCGTGAACGAGGTCGTCAGCGAGGTTAGCGCCGACCCCGCCGCCGAATAGGCTGCCGAAATCAGTCCGAGCACGAACAGAATACCGACGATCACCGGGAAGTAACCCTGCGTCGCGATCATCGGGAACAATTCGTCGCTTTTCTGCGGAACCTGCAGGCCGTTGCGTTCGGTGAACGTGTAGAGCAACACTCCGAGCATCAGGAACAGCAGGATCACGAACAGCTGCAGGATGCCGCTGGTTACGATGTTTTTCTGCGAATCCCGGAAATTCTTGCAGCTCAGGTTGCGCTGCATCATGTCCTGGTCGAGGCCGCTCATCGCGATCACCGTGAAAACGCCCGCAAGGAACTGCTTGAAAAAGTAGCGTTTGTCGTTTATATCGTCGAAAAAGAAGACCTGCGAATAGTCGTGGACGGCGATCGTCCGCACCATCTGCCCGAAGCCGAGCTGCAGGTCGGACGCGATGTAACAGATACACAGTACGACGCTTACTACGAGGCAGAACGTTTTGAGCGAATCGGTCCAAATCAGCGATTTGACGCCGCCGCGGAACGTGTAGAGCCATACGAGCGCCATCGTGGCGGCGACGTTCCAGACGAATCCGATGCCGAGCGGTTCGAAAACCAGTAGTTGCATGACGATACAGACCAGGAAAATCCGCACGGCCGCCCCGAGCATTTTCGAGATGAAGAAGAACCATGCCCCGGTTTTGTAGGAGGAGGCTCCGAAGCGGTTTTCGAGGTATTCGTAGATCGATACGAGCCGCATCCGGTAAAACAGCGGGATCAGCACGAACGCGATGATCAACTGCCCGGTCAGAAACCCGAGCACCATCTGCATATACGAAAAGTGGCTGGTCGCCACCCAACCCGGCACCGAGATGAACGTAACCCCCGAAATGCTCGATCCGATCATCGCGAAAGCGACCACGAACCACGGCGATTTCCGGTTGCCGACGAAAAATCCCTGGTTATCGGCCTTCCGTCCGGTCACGTAGGCGACTGCGAACAGCACGGTAAAATAAGCCGCGACGGTAACGAGGACTAAAGCAGGGGTCATATTCCGGATCGGTTTGGTATCCCAAAGGTACGAACTATTTTAGAAAAAACGGCAGATTACGAGACGGTTTCCGTCGGATTCCGTTCGGTGGGGGACGAAAGGATTTCGCGGGTTTTCCGTTTTACGCCGGAGTCGGGTAAAATTGCCTGTGCGGAATCGTCGGTTCCAGCGTTGAATATCGGATAGAAGCGAAAGGCCGTCCCCGAACCGGGAACGGCCTTTCGAACATCGGTTTCCGAAACCGGAGGCGGTTATAGGGTCCGTAACGCTTCGTCCAGGTCGGTTTTGAGGTCTTCGACCGCCTCGATGCCGAGCGATAGCCGCAGCAGGTTCGGGAAGACGCCGGCTTTGCGCTGTTCGGCTTCGCTGAGCTGGGCATGCGTCGTCGATGTCGGGTGGATGATCAGCGACTTCGTGTCGCCGACGTTGGCCAGGTGGCTAATCAATTCCAGGTGGTTGATGACCTGAGCCGTCTGTTCGGCGTTGCCTTTGACGCGGAACGACAGTACGCCGCCGAAGCCGTGGCGCAGGTATTTTTTTGCCAGCGCGTGGTGCGGACTGTTTTTGAGGCCGGGATAATTGACGCTTTCGACCTTCGGGTGTTTTTCGAGCCATTGCGCGATTTCCAGCGTGTTGTCGACGCTGCGTTGTACTCGCAGCGACAGCGTTTCGAGGCCTTGCAGCAGTTGAAAGGCATTGAACGGGCTCAGGCACGGTCCCAGATCGCGCAGTCCTTCGGCACGCGTGCGGATTGCGAACGCGATGTTGCCGAAGGTACCGTCGCTGCCGAATACCTCCCATATTTTCAGTCCGTTGTAGCTTTCGGTCGGTTCGCTGAAGGCCGGGTATTTGCCGTTGCCCCAGTCGAAGTTGCCGCCGTCGACCACTACGCCGCCGAGGCTGGTGCCGTGTCCGCCGATCCATTTGGTCGCCGAATGCGTCACGACGTTGACGCCCCATTCGATCGGGCGGAACAAGTAACCGCCGGCCCCGAACGTGTTGTCGGTGATTACGGCGATGTCGTGCTTACGCGCCAGTTCGACGATCGGTTCGAAGTCGGGCACGTTGAACTCCGGGTTGCCGATGGTTTCCAGATAGATCGCCTTCGTTCTCGGATCGATCAGCGAAGCGATGCTCCGTACGTCGTCGCCGTCGGCGAACCGTACCTCGATACCGAAACGGCGCAGGGCGACTTTAAACTGATTGTGCGTGCCGCCGTAGATGTACGAGGTGCTGACGATGTTGTCGCCGGCTTCGGCGAGGTTGCTGATGGCCAAAAATTGCGCCGACAGGCCCGATGCGGTTGCTACGGCCGCCGTGCCGCCTTCGAGCGCCGCAATGCGGTCTTCGAATACGGCCGTCGTCGGATTGGTCAGTCGCGTGTAGATGTTGCCGAACTTCTTCAGCGCGAACCGGTCGGCGCCTTCCTGCGCGTCCGAAAAGACATACGACGTGGTCTGGTAAATGGGAACGGCGCGCGAACCGGTCGTGGGGTCGGGTGCCTGTCCTGCGTGAACCTGCAGGGTGTCGAAGTGATAATTTCTTTTGCTCATGGTTTTATTTTTTTTGATTGGTTTGTGAATTCGGGATACAAAAAAATCCGGCTCGAAAGCCGGATCGTTATGATTGTGTCGTTTTGAATCGGTGCGGGGTAGACAAACAGAATCACATCCGGCGTAAGCAGGAAGACATGCACATACCCATCGTCATCCGGCTGGAAGTCCGGAGTGCGGCGAAACGTTCGTATGCGCTGTTGTTTGTCATTTCATTCATGTTCCTGCGGCAAATATATGCATTTCCCGTAAAGTTGGTGCGTTTTCCGCAATTTTTTTTTAATTTTTTTTTAGTTTCTGCAAACGAAAGGCTGCGCGTCTGTCAGGATTCGGACCAGATACGGGCCAGGTTTATAATGGTTTGCACGGCTCGTTGCATCGTGTCGACCGAACAGTACTCGAATTTGCCGTGGAAATTCATGCCGCCGGTAAACAGGTTCGGGCACGGCAGGCCCATGTACGATAGCCTCGCCCCGTCCGTGCCGCCGCGGATCGGACGCACGATCGGCGCGACGCCTGCCTGCCGCATCGCTTCCATCGCCTTTTCGATCACTTCGGGATACGGTTCGATTTTTTCGCGCATGTTGTAGTACTGGTCCTTCAGCGTCAGGCGGATGACGCCTTCCCCGTATTTCTCGCCGAGCAGCGCCACGGCGTCGGCGAGATAGCGTTTTTTTGCTTCGAACTTTTTGTGCGAATGGTCGCGGATGATGTATTCCAGCGAAGCCCGTTCGACCGTTCCCTCCAATCCGACCAAATGATAAAAACCTTCGTAGCCCTCGGTGTGTTCCGGACGCTGGGCGGCGGGCAGCAGCGCGTTGATTTCGCAGGCTACCTGCAGCGCGTTGATCATTTTGTCTTTGGCGTATCCGGGGTGGATGTTGCGTCCCTGCACGGCGATTTCGGCGGCGGCCGCGTTGAAGTTTTCGTATTCGATCTCGCCTTCGAAGCCGCCGTCCATCGTGTAGGCGAATTTCGCCCCGAACCGCTCTACGTCGAAGAAGTCTACTCCGCGGCCGATCTCTTCGTCCGGCGTGAACCCGATCCGGATCGTGCCGTGTTTCGCTTCGGGGTGGGTCGTCAGGTATTCGGCTGCGGTCATGATTTCGGCGATGCCGGCTTTGTCGTCGGCGCCGAGCAGTGTCGTGCCGTCGGTCACAATCAGCCGGTGCCCTTTGTAGAACGCCAGTTCCGGGAAATCGGCGGCGCGCATCGTGAGTTTGTCGTTCAGCGCGATATCGCCGCCGTCGTAGCGTTCGATAATGCCGGGGCGGATGTCCGACCCTTTCATATCGGGACTGGTATCGACGTGCGAAATGAAGCCGACGACCGGGGCCGACTCGCAGCCCGGCGTCGCGGGATCGTACCGGTGACATAGCCGTTCGGATCGATCTCGACATCGTGCAGTCCGAGGGTCGTCATCTCTTCGAGCAAGTGGTTCAGCAGGGCCAGTTGTTTGGCCGTCGACGGATAGGTTTCGCTTTTCGGGTCGCTCTGCGTGTCGAAAGCGACGTATTTTAAGAATCGTTGTTCGAGGGTCATATTTTTATCTCTTTCGTATTAACTTCCGTTGTTCTTACGGGCCGAATCTCTTAAACTGTCGCGGACGAAATAGGCGATCAGCAGGATGTACATTGCAAGCGACAACACTTCGGCTCCCGTCGTGCCGTTCCATTCCGTAGCGAACCAGTCGGCTCCGAAATATTTCAGTAGGGCGCTCACGACGCCCATCAGCGCGCCTCCGGCGATGAATCCCGATGCAATAAGCGTTCCGCGTTCGCGGCGGGTCTTGTTCGTTTCGGCGTTTCGGCTGCGGCTGCCGACATACCAACTGACGAGACCTCCGACCAGCAGCGGGGCGTTCAGTTCCAGCGGAATAAACATGCCGAGCGCGAAAGCCAGCGCCGGAACGCCGATCATCGTCAGCACCAGCGCCAGCGCCGCGCCGGCGAAATAGAGCAGCCACGGCGTTGCGCCGCCTTCCATCAGCGGTTTGATGACCGCGGCCATCGCGTTGGCCTGCGGTGCGACCAGCGCGCCGTCGCCGGTGAAGCCGTAGGTTTTGTTCAGCACCATCATCACGCCGGCGACCGTTGCGGCCGAGACCGCCGTTCCGAGAAACTTCCAGCCCTCCTGTTTAGCGGGCGTCGAGCCGAGCCAGTAGCCGATTTTCAGGTCGGAGATGAAAGCGCCGGCCATGGCGAGCGCCGTGCAGACCACGCCGCCGATGATCAGTGCGGCGGTCATGCCGGCCGTGCCGCTGAGTCCGGCGCTGACCAGTATCAGCGAGCTGAGGATTAGTGTCATCAGCGTCATGCCCGATACCGGGTTCGTGCCGACGATTGCGATGGCGTTGGCCGCGACGGTCGTGAACAGGAACGAGATGACAAAAACAATGGCGATCGCGATGCCCGCGTGGAGCCAGTTGTCCAGCAGTCCGAAGCGGAAAAAGATGAACGTCGTGGCCAGTACGGCGATCAGCACCGAGAGGATCAGTTTCATCGGAATGTCTCGCTGGGTGCGTTCGGCGGTTTCGGCTCCGGCGCGTCGGCCGCGCAGTTCGGTGACGGCCAGCCCGAGCGCCTGCCGGATAATGTTCGACGAGCGGACGATGCCGATGACCCCTGCCATTGCAATCCCACCGATCCCAATATGCCGGGCATAATTTTTAAAAATCATTTCGGGCGTCATGTCGCGCAGCAGCGTGGTGATCCCTTCGCCCACGGCGAGGGTCTGCCCGTCGGCGAAGTGGCTGAGAAACGGGATCAGTACGAACCATACGGTGAACGATCCGGCGCAAATATAGGCCGCATACCGCAGGCCCACGATGTAGCCGAGACCGAGGACGGCGGCGCCGGTGTTGATCTTGAAAACGACTTTCATCTTGTCGGCCAGCGCTTCGCCCCAGCCGGTCATGCGGGTCGATATTTCTTCGGTCCACCAGCCGAAAGTACTGATGATAAAGTCGTAGACTCCTCCGACGAGTCCGCTGACGGCGAGCAGTTTGGCTTGGTTTCCCTTTTTTTCGCCGGAGACGAGCACTTCGGTCGTGGCGGTGGCTTCGGGGAACGGGAGTTTACCGTGCATGTCGCGCACGAAATATTTGCGGAACGGGATCAGCAGCAGGATGCCGAGCATACCGCCGAACAGCGAAGACAGGAAGATCTGGTAGAACTGCGCTTCGAGCCCCAGAATGTAGAGAGCGGGCAGCGTGAAGATGGCTCCGGCGACGACGACCCCGGAACTTGCGCCGATCGACTGGATAATGACGTTCTGTCCGAGCATGTTGCGGCGGCCGGTGAGGTTGCCGACGCCGACGGCGATGATGGCGATCGGGATGGCGGCTTCGAAGACCTGACCGACGCGCAGACCGAGGTACGCGGCGGCGGCGGAGAAGACGACGGCCATCAGGATGCCGAATGTGACCGAGTAAGGGGTTACTTCGCGCGGTGCGGGCGTGTCGGGCATGACGGGGCGGTAGGTTTCGCCGGGGGCGAGTTCGCCGTATGCGTTTTCGGGCAGCGAGGTAGTATCGGTTTTGTGCGGTTGTGCCATGGTTTTCGGGTATCTGTCATTCAAAGGTAGTTATTTTACGACAAATTCGGAAAACGGATCGGAATCGCTTGGTTTGCCATCCGCGTTGTTTTGCCGTAAGCTGTCCGCCGCCCGTCGGCCGAAAAGAGAGAGACCGGATCCTTGCGGAACCCGGCCTCTCTGCCTTGTTTATGAAAAAGTCGCCTTATTTTTTCAGCATCGCTTTCACCTGGTTGTAAACGTTCTCGCCCGAGAAGCCGAACTCCTTGTCCAGGACGCTCGCAGGAGCGGAATATCCGAAGTGATCGAGACCGTACACTTCGCCGTCGCAGGCGACCAGGCCGGCCAGCGTCACGGGCAGACCCGAGGTCAGACCGAACTTCGGCACGCCGCACGGCAGCACGCTCTTCTGGTACTCCTTGCTCTGGTCGCGGAATAGTCCTTCGGACGGAACCGATACTACGCGTACTTTCACGCCGTCGGCTTTCAGCTTTTCGGCGCCGTCTATCAGCGTAGCCACTTCCGAACCGCTCGCCAGCAAGATTACGTCCGGGGTTCCGGCGCAGTCTTCGACGATATAAGCGCCCTTGACGGCCTGCATGGCTTCCTTGGCGCGGTCGCCGCTCGCTGCGGGCAGATTCTTGATATTCTGACGCGACAGGATCAGCGCGGTCGGACGTTCGTTTTCCATCGCGATTTTCCAGGCGGCGACGGTTTCGTAGCTGTCGGCCGGACGGAGTACGACGACCGAACGTTCGCCTTTGTGGTTGCGCAGTTGTTCCATCAGGCGCAACTGTGCTTCGTGTTCGATCGGTTGGTGCGTCGGACCGTCCTCGCCCACGCGGAACGAGTCGTGCGTCCAGACGTATTTGACCGGCAGGCGTTGCAGCGCGGCGATACGCAGCGCGGGTTTCATATAATCCGAGAATACGAAGAACGTTCCGCAGGCCGGAATTACGCCGCCGTGCAGCGCCATGCCGTTCATGATGCAGGCCATCGTGAACTCGGCTACGCCCGGTTGCAGGAAACGGCCGGTAAAGTCGCCTTTGACCATCGCATGCGTCTTTTTCAAAAATCCGTCGGTTTTGTCCGAGTTGCTCAGGTCGGCCGATGCAACGATCATGTTTTCCACATGCTCGGCCAGGTACGACAGTACGGCGGCCGATGCGGCGCGAGTAGCCACGTTGTCGCCGCAGTTGATCTTCGCATAGTCGATATCCGGAGCCTTGCCCGACAGGAACTGGTCGAGTTTCGCGGCCAGTTCTTTGTTGGCGGCGCGCCAGATCGATTCTTCTTCTTTACGCAGCGCGTACCATTTTTTCAGCTCTTCGCGACGGCGGGCGTACAGCTCTTCGACGTCTTTGAAGATCTGGAACGGTTTTTCCGGGTCCCCGCCGAGGTTGGCGATCGTTTTGGCCGTGTCGCCGCCGGCTGCCGACAACGGCTGTCCGTGCGTCGAAACCTTGTTCGAGAAGTCTTCGCCTTCTTTGCCGACGGCGCCTTTGCCCATCAGCGTATGGCCTACGATCAGCGTCGGTTTTTCGGTTTCGGCGATCGCGCGGTTCAGCGCCTGGCGGATTTCGGCGGCGTCGTTGCCGTCGATGCTGATGACGTTCCAGCCCCACGCTTCGTATTTGGCCACGATGTCTTCGGTCGAAACTTCGTCCACTTTCGTCGAAAGCTGGATGTTGTTCGAGTCGTAGAACATGATCATGTTGCTCAGACCCAGATGGCCGGCGATACGGCCCACGCCCTGCGACACCTCTTCCTGAATACCGCCGTCGGAGATGAACACGTAGGTTTTATGCGCCATCCATTCGCCGAAGCGGGCTACCAGAAAGCGTTCGGCGATCGCTGCGCCCAGCGCCATCGCATGTCCCTGGCCCAGCGGACCCGACGTGTTTTCGATACCGCGGGCGACGTCCACCTCGGGGTGTCCCGGCGTCGGGCTGCCCCATTGACGGAAAGCGGCCAGTTCGTCCATTTTGAAATAACCTGCCAGCGACAGCACCGAATACAGCATCGCGGACATGTGGCCCGGATCGAGGAAAAAACGGTCGCGGAACGGGTAACGCGGGTCTTCGGGATTGTAGTTCAGGTATTCCGAATAGAGAATGTTTACGAAATCGGCACCGCCCATTGCGCCGCCGGGATGTCCCGACTTCGCTTTCTCCACCATGGAGGCTGCGAGGATACGGATGTTATCCGCAGCTCTTGTCGTCAAGTCTTTCATTTTGTTAATTCAGTTAGTATTTTTGGTTTCAAGTGAATTCGTTTCCGGAAAAATTAAACGAAACAAATTTAGGTAAAAAAACCGATTCTTCAAAATCCTGCAAACGAATAATTCCCCGGCGGCGGGCCTTTCCGCGCCGTTCCCGGATCGTCTCCGCGCCGTCCGGGAACCGTTCCGAAAACAAAGGGCCGTCCCGCAATCGGGACGGCCCTTCGCCTTTGTCGTTATACGGTAGGCGCTACTCTTTCTTTTCGTTCGAGTAGTCCATCGCTACGTAACGTTTGTAGGTGTCGTAACGCCATTTGGCGTCGGACTCGGAGGCTGCGAACAACTCTTCGGCCTCTTTCGGGAACGTTTTCAGCAACGAAGTGTAGCGCACTTCCTTGTGGATGAATTCCTGGAATTTCGACCAGTCCGGTTCCTTCGAGTCGAGGATGAACGGATTCTTGCCTTGTTCCGGAAGGGTCGGGTTGTAGCGCCATAGGTGCCAGTAGCCCGATTCGACGGCTTGCTTCTCGGTCATCTGAGACAGCCCCATGCCGCCTTTGATACCGTGGTTGATACAGGGCGCATAGGCGATGATCAACGACGGGCCGTTGTAAGCTTCGGCTTCTTTAATGGCCTGGAAGTATTGGTTGTGATTGGCTCCCATGGCGACCTGAGCGACATAGACGTAGCTATAGGTCATTGCCATCGCTCCGAGGTCTTTCTTGCGGACGCGCTTGCCGGCCGACGCGAATTTGGCGACGGCGCCGATCGGGGTGCTCTTCGACGACTGTCCGCCGGTGTTCGAATAGACTTCGGTGTCGAGAACCAGGATGTTTACGTTCTTGCCCGATGCGATGACGTGGTCCAGACCGCCGAATCCGATGTCGTAGGCCCAGCCGTCGCCGCCGATGATCCAGATCGACTTTTTGATCAGGTAGTGTTTCAGTTCGAGGATCTGCTGGCAGATCGGGCAGTTGCAGGCTTCCATCATCGGGATCAGGCGTTCGGCGATCTCTTCGCTTTTGGTCGCGTCTTTGCGGTTGTCGATCCATTCGGTCATTACGCTTTTCAGTTCGGCCGAGCAGGTCGATCCGTTTTCGATCGCTTCGCGCATCAGGATGCAAAGGCGCTCGCGCTGTTTGGCGACGCCCGACAGGATCCCGAGTCCGAATTCGGCGTTGTCCTCGAACAGCGAGTTAGCCCAGGCCGGCCCGAAACCTTTGTCGTTGGAGCAGTAAGGGGACGACGGTGCGGAGCCTCCGTAGATCGACGAGCAGCCGGTCGCGTTGGCGATAATCATCCGGTGACCGAACAACTGGGTGATCGCTTTGATATAAGGCGTTTCGCCGCAGCCTGCGCAGGCGCCCGAGAATTCGAATAGCGGACGCGAGAACTGGCTGTTCTTCACGGTCTTGGTCTTGTCTACGACGGTATCTTTGTAGCCGACTTTGCGGTGCATGTATTCCCAGCGGGCTTCCTCGCCGTTCTGGAGCTGTTCTTCGAGCGGCTTCATCACGAGGGCCTTGTTCGGAGCCGGGCAGACGTTCGCGCAGTTGCTGCAACCGGTACAGTCGAGCGGAGAGATCTGGATCTTAAATTTGTAGCTTTCGTCGCGCCGGCGCCCTGGATCGTTTTCGTTCCTTCGGGAGCGGCTTCGGCTTCCTCTTCGGTCAGCAGGAACGGACGGATCGCTGCGTGCGGGCAAACATAAGCGCACTGGTTACACTGGATACAGTTGTCGGGCTGCCATTCCGGAATTTTTACGGCGATGCCGCGTTTCTCGTACTGCGACGTGCCCGGATCCCACGAACCGTCTTCACGGCCGACGAACGCGCTGACCGGCAGGTTGTCTCCTTCGAGGCTTTCGATCGGGCGGACGATTTTCCGGATGAATTCGGGTGCGTTTTCCGGTTCGGTCGGAACGACTTCGATCGAAGCCCATTCGGCCGGGATCTTCACTTTGGTCACGTTGCCCCCGCGTTCTACGGCGGCGTAGTTCATGTTGACCACGTCCTCGCCTTTCTTGCCGTAGGATTTGTAGATGGCTTTCTTCATCTCCTCCTTGGCCTTGTCGTACGGAATGACGCCCGACACCTTGAAGAATGCGCTCTGCATGATCGTGTTGGTGCGGCTTCCGAGGCCGATTTCCGATGCGATTTTCGTCGCGTTGATGATGTAGAAGTTGATTTTGTGCTCGGCCATGTACTTTTTCATAGCGTCCGGCAGGTGCTTCTTGGTGGTTTCCGCGTCCCAAACGCTGTTCAGCAGGAATGTGCCGCCGTCCTTCAGCCCCTTCAGCAGGTCGTACTTGCCGAGGTACGAAGGAACGTGGCAGGCTACGAAATCCGGCGTATTGACCAGGTAGGGCGAACGGATCGCTTGTCGCCGAAACGCAGGTGCGATGCCGTATAGCCGCCCGACTTTTTCGAGTCGTAGGCGAAGTAGGCCTGGCAGTATTTGTCGGTCGTGTTGCCGATGATTTTAATCGAGTTCTTGTTGGCTCCAACGGTACCGTCGGCGCCCAGGCCGATGAAACGGGCCTCGAACGTATCTTTGTTTTCGAGGTGCAGTTCCGGGCCTACCGGCAACGAGGTGAACGTTACGTCGTCCACGATGCCTACCGTGAAGTGATCCTTCGGCTCGTTGGCCTTCAGGTTTTCGTAAACGGCCAGCATCTGCGCCGGGGTGGTGTCTTTCGACGACAGCCCGTAGCGGCCGCCTACGACGATCGGCGCGTTTGCGGTGCCGTACAGCACGTCTTTGATGTCGAGGTAGAGCGGTTCGCCGTTGGCGCCCGGTTCCTTGGTACGGTCGAGCACGCAGATTCGTTTTACCGATTTCGGCAGTACGTTCATCAGGTATTTCGGCGAGAACGGACGGTAGAGATGTACCGAGATCAAGCCGGCCTTTTCGCCTTTCGCCTGCATGTAGTCGATCGTCTCCTTGATCGTTTCGGTGATCGAACCCATCGCGATTACGACGTTTTCGGCGTCCGGATCGCCGTAATAAGTGAACGGTTTGTATTCCCGGCCGGTGATTTTGCTGATGTTCTCCATGGCCTCGGCCACCAGATCGGGGATGGCGTCGTAGAAGCGGTTCGACGCTTCGCGGGTTTGGAAATAGATGTCGGAGTTCTGGGCCGTGCCGCGCGTTACCGGGTTCTCCGGATTCAACGCCCGTTTGCGGAACTCGGCCAACGCTTTGGTGTCGAGTAGTTTGATGAGCGCTTCCTCGTCGATCAGCTCGATTTTCTGGATTTCGTGCGAGGTGCGGAATCCGTCGAAAAAGTGCATGAACGGAACCCGCGATTTAATGGCGATCAGGTGGGCGATGCCGGCCAGATCCATCACTTCCTGCACGCTGCCCGAAGCCAGCATGGCAAAGCCGGTCTGACGGGCGGCCATTACGTCCTGGTGGTCGCCGAAAATGGACAGGGCCTGTGCTGCGAGCGCCCGCGCCGATACGTGGAATACGCAGGGAAGCAGCTCCCCGGCTATTTTGTACATGTTCGGAATCATCAGCAGCAACCCCTGAGAAGCGGTGAACGTAGTGGTCAAAGCACCTCCCTGGAGCGAACCGTGCACTGCGCCGGCGGCTCCTGCCTCGGACTGCATCTCAACGACTTTGACTGTCTCCCCAAAAATGTTTTTACGTCCGCTTGCCGCCCATTCGTCGACATATTCTGCCATCGTGGACGACGGAGTGATCGGATAGATCGCCGCTACCTCGCTGAACATATAAGCGATGTGGGCGGCTGCGTAGTTTCCGTCACAGGTGATAAATTTTTTTTGTGCCATTTTTAAAAACGATTTGTTGGAATAATTTTCCTAAAAGTTTTTCCCTTCTCTGTAATTTCGTGCAAATATACAGCGATTATTTTAAATTGAATAATTTGCTCATTTTTTCACTATGAAATGTGAAAAATTATATTATTTTTGCCCGAATGCTCCAGAGCGTTTTCTCGTTTCGGATGTGTTTTCTTGAAAATTAATTGTCTGTAAATCTTGATTATGCGCTACTTGCTGCGGTTGGTAGTTTATCTGTCGCTGTTTTTTGTGACCTATTCGATTTGCTCGGTGCTGTTGCTTCGGGCGGTGCCGGTAACGGTCACGCCGCTGAAGGTGCTCCGTTTCTTCGAGAATTTCACGCAGGACGGTTTTTCAGTGCATTCAAATTGGGTGCCATTCGACCGGATCAATCCGTCGGTCGTACAGGCGGTAATCGCCACCGAGGATAATAATTTCGCTACGCACAACGGTTTCGACTGGGAGGCGATCAACCAGGCGTTCGACGAGAACCGCGAGGGTAAGCGCCTCCGCGGCGGAAGCACCATTTCGCAGCAAACGGCCAAGAACGTTTTCTGCTTTCCTTCGCGCACCTGGCTGCGAAAGGGGTTCGAGGCTTATTACACCGTGCTGATCGAGTGCTGCTGGAGCAAACGCCGTATCATGGAAACCTACCTGAATGTCATCGAGACCGGCCGGAACATGTACGGGGTTGAAGCTCCCGCCCGCGAGGTGTATGGTAAGAGTGCCAAAGAACTGAACCGTTACGAGGCGTCGATGATCGCCACCGTGCTGCCGAATCCGCTGCGGATGCGGTTACAGAACCCTTCGAACTACATGGTGCGCCGCGCCGCCCGCGTGCGTACCCTGATGAACATGGTCGGCGAGGTCGATCTGGGCCGGTGAGCCGCGCCGGATTTTATAGACCGCCGATAAAATTTTTCAGTTCGCTTTTGCTTCCCGAAAATTTCAGCGTCGACAGCAGCGTGTTCCTGTTGGCGTCGAACGCCTCTTCCCGGATCATGTTCAGCAAGCCGGCCGAACTGCGCCCGGCCGATCGCCGGAGCGTTGAACAGGCACGGCTACGGTTTTCGACGCTGATTTCGGTGACCTCGCGGCCCGAATGACGTACGATTTCTGAAAAAACGGGACTGCCGTTGCGTTTATTGTCGCCGTACCCGTCGTAGGCCTCGATCCGGCAGTCGCCGCTTTTCAGGTTGGCGATGAAACAACTGTTGGTGACGGACAAGACCCGCTCGCCGTTCAGGTAGATCGTTACGGGATTTGCCGGACTGACGATGCGGATTCCCCGCAGCGGACGCGCCGCCTGCGCAACGGAAACCGCCGGCAACAGGATCGACAGCGTCGGCAGGACTTTTACGGATTTCATGATTTCCGAATAGAATTCGTTAGTACTTGTATGATACGGCCCTACGCATACAAAACTAATCATTTCTGTGGAATATGCAATATATTATAGGTGAAATTGCGGATTTTTCGGTTGAAATTCGGTATCTTTGTCCTGTCTCGGCCGTCCTCTCCGGAACGGCGTATCAGAAAAAAACGAAATATGGCAGTGCAGATGGATCAAGCGACGGCCCGGCTCGGGTCGGAGCGCGTAGGGAAGTTATTACTCGATTATTCCATTCCGGCGGTGATCGGGATGGTGATGGCGTCGTTGTACAACATCGTCGACAGAATTTTTATCGGGCAGGGCGTGGGCCCGTTGGCGATTTCGGGGCTGGCGTTGACTTTCCCGCTGATGACGCTCGTGATGGCGATCGGTACGCTGGTCGGCGTTGGCGCGTCGGCTCGGATATCCATCGTACTGGGAATGAATGATGTGCGTTGGGCACGTAATATTCTGGGGAACGCTTTCGTGCTGACGTTTTTGTTTTCGGCGGTGCTGATTACTTTTTCGATGCTCTACTTGGACGATATCCTGTTGGCGTTCGGCGGCAGCGCGCAGACGATCCCGTATGCGAAGGATTACCTGCGGATCGTGATTCCGGGGAGCGTCCTGTCGAACCTCAGTTACAGTTTCAGCGGGGTGATGCGGGCCACCGGTTATCCGCGCAAGTCGATGTACACGATTCTGATCGGCGTCGGGCTGAACGTGATCCTCGATCCGGTCTTCATTTTCGGATTGAATATGGGGATCGAGGGGGCGGCCGTCGCGACGGTCATCTCGATGTTTGTCAGCATGTTGTTCGTGATGAGTCACTTTTTCAACACCAAACACCAGGTGCATTTCCGGGTCGGTTGTTTCCGGCCGAAGGCCCGGATCATCCGCAACATCGTTTCGATCGGCATGGCCCCGTTCCTGATGAACCTGGCGGCGAGCGTCGTCAACATCATCATGAACAACCAACTGGTGCGCGAAGGGGGCGACCTGGCGATCGGAGCATTCGGCATCATCAACAGCTTCGGTATGCTGATCGTGATGTGCGTGCTCGGGCTTTGCCAGGGGATGCAGCCGATCGTCGGCTTCAATTACGGCGCCGGAAAACACAAACGGGTCAAAGATGTGCTGCTGCTGACGATCCGGATCGCCACGCTGATCGTTACGGTCGGTTTCCTCGCTTCCGAACTGTTTCCCCGCTGGCTCGTCAGGGCTTTTACCGACGATCCCGATCTGACGGCTATGGCCGTGCACGGGATGCGGCTGGGGTACTGCCTGTTGTTTCTGGACGGTTTTCAGATCGTCGTTTCGGTATTCCTGCAGTCGATCAGCAAGGCTCAGAAGGCCGTTTTCATGGGGTTGTCCCGACAGGTGATTTTCCTGATCCCGGCGCTCTATTTCTTTTCGCGCTGGTTCGGCCTGACCGGAGTGTGGCTATCGATCCCGGCCGCCGACCTGCTGGCGGCCGTTGTGGCGATTCTGTTCCTGCGCAGCGAAAGACGCGTATTTTATCCTTCTTCCGGCCGACGGGTATGATTGTTGCACGTTCGAAAATCCGTAAACGATTTTTAAACACATCAATCACATGGAAAAGTTCAATGTACAACCGGGCACGAAAGTGGCCCCCGACCGGTTTCATATCACCGTTATGGAGGAAGGGCCCTATCTGGTTTACGGACAGCCGCCACTGAAACAACAATTCATGTTGCCGAACCGCGAAGGCGAAATCTGGTATTACAAGGCGGGCAAAGAGTATGCTACCCAAGACGAACCGACGGCGCTGTGCCGTTGCGGCGCGTCGAAGACCAAGCCGTACTGCGACGGTTCGCACGTGCATACCGACTGGGACCCGTCGCTTACCGCATCGGAAGAACCGCTGCTGGATGAAGCCGAGTCGTTCGGCGGTCCGGAAGTGGCGTTGACCGATAACCGCGAGTATTGCGCTTTCGCCCGTTTCTGCGATGCGAAGGGGCAGGTGTGGAATCTGGTAGAGGAGGAGGGCGAACGCGCCCGCGACCTGACGATCCGCGAGGCGGACCGTTGTCCGGCCGGACGTCTTTCGGCGTGGCTCGACGCCAGCCATCCGCACGAACCGCATTTCGAACCTTCGCTCGGCCTGTTGGAAGATCCGCAGCGCGGGTGCAGCGGCGCGTTGTGGGTGCGCGGCGGCATTCCGATTCAACGCGAAGACGGGTTTGTCTACGAGATCCGCAACCGGGTGACATTGTGCCGTTGCGGCCAGTCGTCCAACAAGCCGTACTGCGACGGGACGCACGCTTCGATGGGGTTTCGCGACGGATTGCCGGGAAAGCCCGAGCCGGACGGCGAAGAGTGGTAGGGTATTTCGAAAGCTTCGTCGCTGTTTTCGAAAATAATGTTTGTCGGAGGGAAATTTTTCCCTCCGTTTTTTTATGCCTGTCGAAATCGTTCGGAAAATCCGCGAAAAATGGTAATTTTGTCGAACTCCCCGATTTTATGACCGCGGGAGGATGCGGAAAACCTAAATAACTGAATTGAATTTATGAAAAAACCGAGTGCAAAAGTTGCGGGCCTGCTATTGGCGGCCTGTCTGGTCGTTTCCGGCGCGTCGTCTGCGGCGCGCGGAAGCGCCGGAATCGTTCCCGGAAAGCTGACCTGCGAATACCAGACCGACCCGTCGGTCGTAGACGCGCAGCATCCCCGCTTGTCGTGGATCAATACCGCTGCCGCAGGCCTTCGCGGCCAGGAGCAGCGGGCATACCAGATCGAGGTGGCCTCTACCGAAAAAGCGTTGCGGGACGGGATGGCCGATCTGTGGAACAGCGGGAAAGTAAAAAGTCCGCAGTCCACGCTGGTGAAATATGCGGGAAAGCCGTTGCAGTCGCGCGAGACCTGCTGGTGGCGGGTGCGCGTGTGGGATGGGAAGGGCAACGTATCGGCGTGGAGCGAACCGGCCCGCTGGAATATGGGTATCCTCGATCCGTCGGAGTGGAAATGCCGCTGGATCGGCGCGCCGTGGCAGGGCGAGGAGTCGCTGGAGGCTCTGAGTCAGGACGTGCCGCCTCCGGCCCCGTTGCTGCGCAAGTCGTTCGGCGTGGATAAGGAGGTCGCTTCGGCTTACTTCTACGGAACCGGCCTCGGTTATTTCGAGTTGTATATGAACGGCGAAAAGGTCGGCGACGACGTGTTGGCTCCGAACCAGACCAATTACGGCAAGCGTCCCGGACTCGAAAAACGCGGGATTCCGGTCGAGGATAATTTCAGGGAGTACCGGGTGATGTACGTCGGATACGACGTGACCGACCGGGTGCGCCGCGGCGAAAACGTGCTCGGAGCGATTCTCGGCAACGGTTTCTACAATGCGAAGATCCATTGGGTAATGGCGTTCGGGTCGCCCCGCTTTTTCGGGGAACTGCATATAACCTATGCGGACGGAACGCAGGACGTGATCCTGAGCGACGGGTCGTGGAAAGCGTCCGAAAGCGCGATCGTCTCCGACGGGGTCTATTCCGGCGAACACTACGACGCCCGCCGCGAACAGCCGGGGTGGTGCGCTCCGGGATTCGACGACTCGGCCTGGCAGCCGGTCGCGCTGCGCAAAGCGCCGGAAGGGAAGCTCGTCGCCCAGAACGGTCCGCCCGACCGGGTGATGGAACGGCTCGAACCGGTGAAGATCGAAAAACTCGGCGAAGGTCGTTACAAAGTGGATTTCGGACAGGAAATTTCGGGCTGGCTGCATCTGAAAGACGTCGAAGGCGCTCCGGGACAGAAGATCGACATTCGTTACATCTGCGAATCTCCGGTCGGTTCGAACAGCTATACGATGAAGGGCGGCGGCCCCGAGTCGTACCACACCCGTTTTACGTGGTATGTATTCCGTGAAGTGGAACTCAGCGGCTGGCCCGGAGAACTGCGTCCGGAACAGGTGACGGCCGAGGCGGTATATTCGGACGTGGCTACGACCGGCTGTTTCGAGTGTTCCAATCCGCTGTTCAATACGATCAATCGGATCTGGTGGCGCAGTCAGACCGATAACATGCACGGCAGCGTGGCGAGCGACTGCCCGCACCGCGACGTTCGGCCTATACGGGCGACGGGCAGGTCGCGTGTGTGACGGTGATGCATAACCTTGATGCCGCGGCATTTTACAACAAGTGGATTCGCGACATGTGGGGGGCGCAGAATCCGGAGACGGGTTACGTGCCCAACGGCGCGCCGTGGCAGCCCGGCTGCGGCGGCGGCGTGGCGTGGGGAGCCGCGATGAATATCATGCCGTGGGAATTCTACGTGCACTACGGCGACCGCGACCTGCTGGCCGGCAATTACGACGCGATGAAGGAGCAGATCCGTTTCATGCAAAACTGGGTGGGCGACGACGGCGTCATGCTGATGCAAACGCCGAACCAGTGGATGAACCTCGGCGACTGGTGTCCGGCCTTCGATTTTCCGCCTGCGGAAATGGTGCATACGTTCTACCTGTGGCGTTGCGCCGATTACACGGCCCGCGCAGCCGAAGCGCTCGGCAAGACGGACGATGCAAAGGCCTACCGTGAGCTGGCCGACCGGACGGCTGCCGCTTTCCACAAGCGTTTCTACGATCCGCAGAAAGGAACTTACGGCCGTTACGGAGGAAATATTTTCGCATTGCGGATCGGGGTTCCCGACGAATACCGCGACCGGGTAGTGGCGTCGCTCAGGCAGGATATTCTCGACAACGGAGGTCATCTGGATACCGGCATTTTCGGCACCCAGTTCTTCTTCGAGGTGCTGGCCGAGAACGGATTGGGCGAACTGGCTTACGAAGCGATGAACAAACGGGACTATCCGAGTTTCGGTCACTGGATCGACCAGGGCGCCACGACGACTTGGGAACAGTGGAACGGCGAAAATTCGCGCAACCATCCGATGTTCGGCGGTTCACTGACCTGGTTCTACCGCAAACTGGCCGGCCTGAACGCCGACCCGTCGCAGCCCGGTTACCGTCATATCGTGTTTCGCCCGCAGCCGGTATCGCAGATCGACTGGGCGAAGTACGCCACGGCGACTCCTTACGGGCAAGCGTCGGTCGACTGGAGCAAACGGGGCGGTCGGTTTACGATGACGGTCGAAGTGCCGGTAGGCTGTACGGCTACGGTGTGCGTACCGGATGCGAAAGCCCCTTCGGCCGTTCGCACGGACGGAACCGGTAAGAAAGACGGGAATATCGTTTATAACGGCATGAAGGACGATTACGCCGAATATACGGTGCGTTCGGGCAAATATACCTTTACGGTGGAATAGCCCGGACGGTCGCGATCGACGGAAACGGAGGCGTGTAAACGCCTCCGTTTTTGTATGGAGATAAAAATGAGGCGTTTATTCCGTCGATTGCGGAAATTTTATTAAATTTGAAATCGGAATATTCATAAAATACTAAAACTTAGACCGATGAAAAAAATCTTCTTGCTGTCTCTATTGGCTGCCGGTCTGGCCGGATGTTGTAATTCCGGACAGAAGCAGGCGGCGGAACAGGCTGTCTGGCCGAAACTGCAGGCGACCGGCGAAATGCCGATCCTGGCTTGGCACAGCATCCCGTCCGACTGTACGACGCTCGAACGTTTCCGCGAAATGAAGGAAACCGGGATCACACACAGTTTTACCAGTTACCCCGATGCCGATGCGATGCAGCGGGCGCTGGATACGGCGCAGGCGGCCGGCGTCAAACTGATCGTTTCGTGCCCGGAGCTCGAAAAGGAACCCGAAGCGACCGTGAAACGCTTTATGAACCATCCGGCGACGGCGGGTTATTTCCTGCGCGACGAGCCGAACACCGAGTCGTTCGCCGAGTTGGGCCAGTGGGCGAAACGGATCCGCGCCACCGACGACGCGCATTTCTGCTACCTGAACCTGCTGCCCACGTACGTTTCCCTGGAGGCGCTGAAAGCCGACAGCTACCGCGATTACGTGCACCGCTTCGATCAGGAGGTGCCGTTGCAGTTGCTGTCGTTCGACCATTATCCGGTCGTAGGCCGGATGCTGCGTCCGGATTATTACGAGAACCTGGAGATCTTCTCGGACGAAGCGCGCCTGGCCGGGAAACCGTTCTGGGCCTTCTCGCTGGCGACCGCGCACGATCCGTATCCGATCCCGGATCTGGCCCAGATGCGGTTGCAGATGTTCAGCAACCTGGCTTATGGGGCCCAGGGGTTGCAGTATTTTACTTACTGGACTCCGGGAAAGAACCCGAATTGGAATTTCCACCACGGGCCGATCGGTCTGGACGGCAAGCGTACCGACGTCTATGACAAGGTGACGGAATTGAACCGTGAGATCAAGGCGCTTACCGGCGTGTTCCTCGGTGCGAAAGTGCTGTCCGTACGTCATACCGGCGATACGATTCCGCAGGGAACTACTCCGTTGGCGGAGCTGCCCGCGTCGGTCAAGAAGCTGCAAACGACCGGAACCGGCGCCGTCGTTTCCGAATTGCAGAACGGAGACAACCGGTTCCTGGTAATCGTCAACCGCGATTTCAACGACCGGATGCAATTGGATATCGAACTCGATCCGTCGGCGAAGCGGATTCTGAAAGACGGTTCGATCGTTCCGGCGTCGCTCTACTCTTCGACGTTGATGGTCGAGCCGGGGGATGCCGTAATTTATATGCTGCAATAGGATGAAAAGAGTACGGATAAATACGCTGTTGCTGTGTTGTGCCGCGACGCTGCTGGGGGCCGGAATCCTCGGCGCCCAGCCGAAACTGCCGCAGAAGGAGATTCCGATCTTGGCCTGGTACGGCATTCCGGCCGACGAAGCTACGGTGGAACGGTTCCAGGAGCTCAAGGACGCCGGATTTACCCTCAATTTCAGGGGGTATTCCAATGCGGACGAGGTCGTGAAGGCGCTCGATGCGGCCCAAAAAGTAGGGGTTAAGATAATCGCCGCCTGTCCCGAATTACGCAACGATACGGAGGCTACCGTGAAACGCTTTATGAAACATCCGGCGTTGGCCGGATATTTCCTGCGCGACGAACCGCTCAGCAGCGATTTCCCCGCATTGGGCGAATGGGCCCGGAAAGTGCAGGCGGTCGATGACAAGCATTTTTGTTACTTGAACCTGTTCCCGAACGGCGGCAAGGAGCATCTCGACGCGCTGGGCGTTCAAAGTTACCGCGAGTACGTGTCGCGATTCGACCGGGAGGTGCCGATGCAGTTCCTGTCGTTCGACCACTATCCGATCACGTACGACGGCATGAAGCCGGAATGGTACGAGAACCTCGAGGAGTTTTCGGACGAATCGAAAAAGGCCGGCAAGGATTTCTGGGCGTTCGCCATGGCTACCAAGCATTGGAAATACCCGCATCCGACCCTCGCCACGCTGCGGCTGCAGATGTTCAGCGACTTGGCTTACGGCGCACAAGGCCTGCAGTATTTCACTTACTGGACGCCCGTGAATTCGGAGGGTTTCGACTACGAGTTCGGACCGATCGGCCTGGACGGCAGGCGGACGGTCGCCTATGATCTGGTGCGGCAGGTGAACGGGGAGATCAAGGCGCTGTCGGGCGTTTTCGCCGGGGCGAAGGTCAAATGGGTGCGCCATACCGGCAAAACGATTCCGCGCGGTACGCAGCGGCTGACCAAGTTGCCCGAACCGGTCGACGTTCTCGAAACGGAAGGGTTGGGAGCCGTGATTTCGCTGCTGGAAAACGACGGTCGCACGTTCCTGGTGATCGTCAACCGCGATTATCAGCAGCCGATGAGGCTGATCTTCTCGGCCGATCCGTCCGTAAAACGTATTCTGAAAGACGGTTCGATCGTATCGGCCGGAGATTATACTCCGGCGATGAACGTCGATCCGGGCGATGTGGCGATCTATATGTGGTAACGTTTGTGCGTTCCGTTTTCGAAAAACCCGCTTCATCAGAAGCGGGTTTTTCGTTTCGATCCGATGCCGTTCGAGGGTAAATTCTTATTTTTGCCGACAAAATCGGAATGATCGGTATGAAAAGTATGCGAAAATGCGCCGTCCTGTTTGCGGCGGTATTGTTGGCCGCGGCGTCCGTGCGGGCGCAGACGGTCGATACGGTGGAGGTTTACAGTCCTCGATGGACAAGAAGATCAAAAACGTCGTGATCCTGCCGGCCGGGTACGGTCGGAACGCCGTCGGCCGTTACCCGGTGGTGTATCTATTGCACGGGTATAATAATCGGTACGACAGCTGGTTGCGTAAAACGAAGCCCGAACTGCCGCAGACGGCTTCCGCTTTCGGGGTGATTGTCGTGTGTCCGGACGGCGAGTCGAGCTGGTATTGGGACAGTCCGGTCAATCCCCGCAGCCGTTACGAGACTTATGTCGGGACGGAACTGGTGGCTTATGTGGATGCGCATTACCGGACGTTGCCCGACCGCCGCGGGCGGGCGATTACGGGGTACAGTATGGGCGGGCATGGCGCTCTATGGCTCGCTTTCCGGCATCCGGACGTTTTCGGCGCGTGCGGGTCGATGAGCGGTGGAGTCGATATCCGGCCTTTCCCGAACAATTGGAAAATCAGCGAGCAACTCGGTCCGTATGCCGAAAACCGGGCGGTGTGGGACGAACATACCGTACTCAGTCAACTGTACCGCGTGGTGCCGTTTACCGATGCGAACCGGGAGGTGGCCTCGACGAAAGCCCGGCCGGTCGATTACGGCTTGCAGCCGGGACAACTGGCTATCGTGATCGACTGCGGGACGGAAGACTATTTTTTCGAGGTCAACCGGCAGCTCCACGAGCAGATGCTGTATTATCATATTTCCCACGACTACATCGTGCGGCCCGGACAACATACGCACGATTACTGGCGCAGCGCGGTCGAGTACCATCTGTTTTTTTTTCGGCGTTTTTTCGATACGCAACAGAACCGGTCGGGAGAGCCTATTTAAACAGCAGTGCCTTGTACTCCGGGTGTCTTTCCAGATAGACTCCGACGAACGAGCAGGACGGGATTACTTTCAGCCCGTTGTCGCGGGCGTAGTCGAGCGCGCTGCGTACCAACCGGGAGCCGTAGCCGCGGCCTCCGAGCATCGGCGATACGATCGTGTGGACGATGTCGATCCCTCCTTCGACCGGGACGTACTCGAGGTAGGCCCGGTGTCCTTCGCCGTCGATTTCGAACCGGCGGCGCTGTGTGTCGTGAATGATCTCCATAAGCGCAGTTTTTAAAGTCGTCGCGGCAAACGGTGTGCCGCTTTCCCAAAGATAAGCGAAAATCGGGTTTTCGCAAACGGTTCTCCGTTTTCCGGATCGCCGGGAAAACGGCAATCCGGAAAAATTTATTACTTTTGTGCTATTACGGGCAGAAGGTGCAAATTACCGGCGCTTTCGGTGCTCCGGCCGGTCTTTTTACGAAAGACGTTCCCGGCCGGAAATGATCCGGCGCCTAACAACATATATTCGGATGGATTGCAAAGAGTGTAAAAATAAAGATGCGAAACCGACGCTCGACATCGGACGGGGCTGCGAGTTCTGCCGGTGCGGCGGAGAGGTTTCGGCGTCGCCCTGTTCGGGCTGTTTTAAGTTGCATGCCTACGACTGGCTCGAGGGCATGCCGGAAGTTTTCCCGGACGATATTTTCGAGGTGCGCTTTAAGAATACGCGGAAGAGTTATTACCGGAATGTCAACGGCCTGCCGCTCAAACGCGGCGACATCGTGGCCGTCGAGGCCTCGCCCGGACACGACATCGGGATCGTGTCGCTGACCGGCGACATGGTGGCCCGGCAGATGAAGCGCGTGGGGTTCAATCCGCAGAACGGCGAATTCAAGAAAATTTACCGCAAGGCGAAACCTTACGACATCGAAAAGTGGCAGGAGGCGATCGGTCTCGAGCACGAAACGATGATCCGTTCGCGCCAGATCGCGGCCAGCCTGAACCTGAATATGAAGATCGGCGACGTCGAATACCAGGGCGATAAGATCAAGGCTATTTTCTATTACATTGCCGACGAACGGGTCGATTTCCGCGAGTTGATCAAGGTTTTCGCCGAGCAGTTCCGCATCCGGGTCGAGATGAAGCAGATCGGGGCGCGGCAGGAGGCCGGGCGCATCGGCGGGCTGGGGTCCTGCGGCCGGGAGCTGTGTTGCGCGTCGTGGATCTCGAATTTCGTATCGGTGACGACCAACTCGGCGCGGCATCAGGAGATTTCGCTGAACCCGCAGAAACTGGCCGGACAGTGCGGCAAGCTGAAGTGCTGTCTGGTGTACGAACTGGATACGTACCTGGACGCCCGCAAGGATTTCCCGCGCGTCAACCAGCCGTTGCAGACGATCGAAGGCGATTACTTCCTGGTGAAAAGCGATATTCTGGAGCGCACGATGTGGTTTGCGACGGATCCGGGATCGCAGGCGAATCTGGTTGCGCTGCCGGTCGAACGGGTGCGCGAGGTGATCCGGATGAACCAGAAAGGAAACAAGCCGGAACGGTTGAGCGACGCTTCGCCCGTATCGGTCGATATCGAACCGACGTTTGCCAACGTGGTGGGCGAAGAGAGCCTGACCCGTTTCGATAAGCAGCAAGGACGGCGCAAAAACCGTAAAAAGCGGAAAGCGCCGGCCGGAGCGAGTCAGAGCGGCGATGCCCGTTCCGGATCGCCGAAAGGGGCGAGGGAGCAGAAGCCGGCTTCGGGGAAACCGGAAAACCGGCGTTCCGATAAACCGGCGCCAGGTCAGCAACCTGCCCGCAAACAGCGCGTTCCGGCCGATGCGGCCGGGGGCGCTCCGGCGGCCCGCGAGGATGCGCCGCGTCGCAACAACGGCCGTAATCGCCGTCGCAATCCGAACGGAGGACAGAACCGCGACGGACAGCAGTCCGGCGGCGGAAAACAGGAAAAAGGTGGCGCCGGCGAGTAAAATCGTCCGGAGGTTGCCGGGACTGGTTTGCCTGGCGACTATGGTGTCATGCCTCGCGCCGCAGCAGGCTTCGGTGGCGGAAACCGATCAGTACGGATGGAACCGGTCGGAGCGGGTCGCCGTCAGTTTCGAGAATACCGATACCGCGTCGCTGCGGACGATGGATGTCGTCGTGCGGTACGGCAGTAATTTCAGTTACGACCGGTTGGTATTGGCCGTGACCACCGTAACGCCTGCCGGGTATCGCTGGCGCGATACGGTAGTGGTGCACGTGCCGGACGGGCATCCGGGGTTGGGGCTTTACCGGGACGTCAGCCAGGCTTACCGCAGCGGGGTGTGCCTGTCGCGGCCGGGCAGTTACCTGTTTCAGTTCGAGCCGTTGATGCCCGGCGAAGAGGTGGAGGGCGTTGCTGCCGTCGGAATGGATATTTATTGAGTAGAGATTCCCGGAATACCGGATCGGTTTCCGGATCAGTCGAAGAGGATCGAATGGGAAAAGATAAGATCAGACGTTTTGCGGAGAATGCCACGTTCCGTTGTGTCGTTCAGCCTGGGTTCGAGGAGGTTTTCCGGAAAGATTATGCGTTGAAAGGGAAGTGGAACCGCGATTTTTTCGGGAACGACCGACCGATCGTTTTGGAATTGGGGTGCGGGCGCGGCGAATATACCGTGGCGTTGGGCGAACGTTTCCCGGAACGGAATTTTATCGGGGTGGACGTCAAAGGCGCCCGCTTGTGGCGCGGGGCCAAGACCGCGACGGAGAACGGAATGAAGAACGTGGCTTTCCTGCGTACGCGGATCGAATTCATCGATTCGTGTTTCGCTCCCGGCGAAGTCGATGAGATCTGGATCACGTTTCCCGATCCGCAACTGAACAAAAACCGGATCAAAAAACGGTTGACTGCCCCGCAATTTCTGGCTATGTACGCCCGCTTTCTGCGCGAGGGCGGCATGATCAATCTGAAGACCGATTCGGTTCACCTGCACGAATATACGAAAAATCTGGCCCGGGGCAACGGACTTCCGGTCGCCGCCTGCTGCGACGATATTTACGGGACGGGATTCGCCGACGAGGTGCTGTCGATCAAAACCACTTACGAACAGCGTTTTTTGCAGGAAGGGCTGCCGATCACCTACCTGCGTTTCGGGTTCGGAGACCGCCGGGAGTTCGAGACGATTCCTTTTGCTCCCGACGAAGCGTTGCTGTCGGCCGGAGTTGCCGTACAGCGGTAATTCTTTAATAATTTATCATCCGGGGCGTTCCTGTCGGGACGCCCTGTTTCGTATTTGCGGGGCGGGGATCGGCACAATAATTGAGTTTACGGAGACCGTCCGAGGACGCGTATGCCCGAAACCAATTTAAATTCCATAATTATGAAACATTGTATACTTTTTGCAGCAGCGATCATCGCATGTTTCTTTTCGGAGGGCTGCAGGCCCAGGTGCTGAAGAACAATGCGAAACCCGATGTGCTTTTTATCAACCGCCGGGGGACCGAAGTGGACACGATGTCGGCGACCCAGGTGATCGATCTGTACTATTCGACGATCGAAAAGGGGTTTCGCCAGACCGGTCTGCCCAAGTTCATCATTTCGGGTAAAGACCAGAAGATGATCTTCGGTATCGGCGGTAACGTGAACACGCGTCTTTCGTACGATTTCGACGGGATCGCCAACGATCTCGATTTCGTAACGTCGGCCATTCCCGTGCCGAATTCGCCGAAACAACGTCAGCAGTTCCAGCTCGATCCGTCGACTTCTACCCTGTATTTCAAGGCGATCGCCCATGCCGGCAAGCTCGGGCCGATCGTCGGTTACATTCAGGCCGATTTCCGGGAATCGAATAACCTGGGGTTCAGTCTGAATATGGCTTATATCGAACTGGCCGGATTCTCGATCGGACGCCGTTTCACGACGTTCTGCGACCTCGGGGCATCGCCTTCGACGGTAGACTTCGAAGGGCCGAACGGCTATCCGATGGTGTATAACACGATGATCCGTTATACCCGGAAGTTCAACGATCACTGGTCGATGGCGGTCGCCGCCGAAATGCCGAATCTCAGCGCGTCGCTGGCGAGCGATATGAGTTCGATCCCGCAGCGGATGCCCGATTTCCCGCTCTATTTCCAGTATAGCTGGAACAAAGGGCGGAGCCACTTGCGCGCATCGGCCATTTTCCGCGATATGTTCTATTACGACGACCAGTCGGACGCCACCAAATCGGTTTTCGGATGGGGAACCCAGTTGAGCGGCTCGATCCAGGCCGGCAAACGACTGACGACCTACATGCAGTTCCTCTACGGCGAAGGGATCGCGGCCTATATTCAGGATATAGCCGGCACGGGACTCGACCTGGTGGTCAATCCCAAACGGGCGAACAGCCTGCAGGCGCTGCCGATGATGAGCTGGATCGCCGGGGCCCAGTACATGTTCTCTTCGAAATGGTTGGCCACCGCGGCTTACAGCGGCGTGAAGGTTTTCAGCCGGAACGACTACCGCGACGCGAATACTTATCAGATAGCCAATTACTTGTCGGTGAATCTGTTCTATAACCTGACCGAAAGTTGTCAATTGGGAGCCGCTTACCTTTACGGAACGCGCCGGAACATGGACAAGGAGCAGGGGCACGCCAACCGCGTTCAGGCGATCGTGCAGTATAATTTCTAAATCTTATTTAATTAGCGACGAAGGTTATGCTGAAAATACAAACGGGACGGGGTACGATTCCCCTGAATGTACTGGTGGCAATCTGGTCGGTTTCGGCGGTGGTTTCCCTGCCGGGATTGGCCATATCGCCGATTCTGGGCGATCTGGATAAAATTTTCAAACACGCGACCGATCTCGAAATCCAGATGCTTACCTCGCTACCGTCGTTGCTGATCATTCCGTTCGTCCTGCTGGCCGGTAAGCTGTCGGTGAGCAGGAACAAGCTGCTGATTCTTTACACGGGACTCGCGTTGTTCTGCATCAGCGGTTTTTTCAGCCTGTTCGCAAAGAACATCGTGCTGTTGATTTTTATCAACTGCGTGCTCGGGGTGGGAGCCGGGATGGTGATCCCGCTGTCGACCGGACTGATCGCAGACCATTTCACCGGAGCCTACCGTACCCGTCAGCTTGGGATCAGTTCGTCGATCAGCAACGTTACGCTGGTGCTCGCCACGTCGCTGACCGGCTGGCTGGCGACGGTCGACTGGCATTACCCGTTTCTGGTCTACCTGTTGCCCGGAGTCGCGCTGCTGATGACGCTTTCGTTGCGGAAATACAAGCCGGATCGGGGGGAGGCCGCGACGATACCTGCGGTTCCCGCTTCTCCGACGGATGCGGCTATCGGGGCTGTAAAATGGTTGCCCGGGATCGACGTGCCGCGGCTCGTAGGATTGATGCTGCTCTATTTTTTGGCTACTTACGTCGTACTCGTGGTCACGTTCAACCTGCCTTTCCTGATGCAGCACTATACGCTGAGCAGTTCGGCTTCCGGCGTGATGATTTCGCTTTTTTTCCTGGCGATCATGCTGCCCGGTCTGTTTATCACCTGGATTATCCGCAAATTGAAGAATGCGACCGTTTTCCTGCCGCTGCTGCTGATTTGCGCCGGGCTGCTGCTAATCTACCTGTTCAAATACGAGTGGACGATCGGGTTGGGATGTTTCGTCGCGGGGATCGGCTACGGGGTTATCCAGCCGCTGGTTTACGACAAGAGCGTCCGGACGGCCGATTCGAAAAATACGACGCTGGCGCTGGCGCTGGTGATGTCGGTCAATTACCTGGCGATCCTGCTGTGCCCTTTTATCGTCGATCTGCTGACCGGGCTGTTCGGGAAGTCCGGTTCGGCCGATTTCCCGTTCGTGCTGAACGCTGCGATCGTGCTGTTGATGGCGGTCGTCGGCTACCGGTACCGGGAAAGTTACGTTTTCGGAGCTCCCGATTTCAGCGAATGAAGCGAAATATGGGATCTAAAAAAAGAGGAAGCCTTGCGCTTCCTCTTTTTTGAAAATGGATAGAAAGATTATTTCGTTTCGCTGATTCCTACGGCATATACCGGATCGAGACCTCCCGATACGGTGATGTTGACGGCATCTCCTCCATTGATGGTGAGACCTACGTTCATGTTATCCGTAGTCTGGTCGATCGAGTTGATCGGGAATCCTCTGGTAAGCCCGATGCTGATCAGTTTTTCGCAGACTTCGTCTTGGGTGAAAGAGGCAGTGCCGGAAACGAAGAATCCGGCCAGGTTGGCATCGGAGGGTTCCCCGTGATATGCGAAGAAACATTGCGTTTTCTTTGTGGTGGTGTGCGGCGCAACCGACGTGTATCCGTTCGGCGCTCCCGGATTCAGGTAGAATCCGTTACCGGTGAATCCTTCGACTACAGGCCAGGGATTCTCTTTCGTGTCGAAGTTAAAGAACGTGTCGCCGTCCCAGTCGCCGGTATAGTGTGCCCAGTTGCCGTTAGTCTGTTTGGCGAACATCGGGCCCTGAGGGCCTTTTACAACGACCTGAGAGGCGTGGAATGCGTTCTGGAGGTTGGGCGTTCCCGACACCAGGATGGTGTTTTCATCCGCATAATCCGCTTTGTAATCCGCAAAGGGAACGGCGTCTTTTCCCAGGTGGTAGGTCGTGAAATCGGACCCTTTTTTCCACATGACCACGTAAGAATTGGTCTCGGGGATTTCATAGACTGCGATCGTAGCGGGAATATCTTTGCCGTTAAACCGGTTGAGACGTACCCAATCGGCCGGAATGTCTTTTCCGGTAATGTCCTTCGGGTTGAATCCTTCCACAACGGGAAGATCCGCGCCCAGGCAGGTTACGCCGTAGGATACCTCGTTTCCGTATTTATCCGACAGTTTGATCGCGGTGTTTTCGCTCGACAGATTCATCGTGGCCGGCGATGCCGACGGATTTACCAACGTTGCGTTTTCGGAGATGTCGATCGTTACTTCGATGGCCGATTTGTCGATCTGGGTCGTTCCGAAGTCGATCAGGATCTTTCGGGTCGCTTGATCGACTTTTCCGTTGACCGTCGTGCCGTCGTAGGATGCCTGGAGCGATTTTACGAGCGTATCGACTACGGCGGTTACCTGATACGGAACCGTGAAATCGTTCATAACGACGTCGACCGTGGCGGGATCCTTCAGATTCAGCGTTTTGCTTACGGCGCCGCTCTCGTTATCTATCGTTGCGCCTTCGATCAGCGTGAAGGTTACCGGAATGGCCTTTACATCCACCGGTCTGGTATAATACAGTTCGATGGCTGCATTTTCTTTGTCGAAGCTTATTTTGGAGACATTGTCCGATTCGACTTTTGAGATCAGTTCGGTAGGAGTCGCTTTGACCGATACGCCTGCCGACATGCCGCCGTCTTTGTAGTCTGCGATGATCGTTACGGTGTATTCGGTGCCGTTGGCCAATTCGTCGATAACCGCTGAAACGGCTTGTGGGTCGGCAACTTTGATCGGTTCCATTTCACCCGGCGCAACGGTAATCGTATAACCCGACAATTCGGCTTTCGGAACGATTTCCGGAACGGCCCATGTCAGCGTGATCGCCTTATAGCCCGCCTGGGCTGCTACGTCCGTGCAGGCTGTGTAGTTGATCGCTTCGGTTTTCGGCGTTTTCTTGACCGTAAGGGCGTCGGACGATCCTGACGCGTAGACGGCTTTCACCGAAAAAGTGTATTCGGTGTCGTTGGTCAGTCCGGTCGCCGTGTATGCCATGCCGCTTACCGTAGCGCTGCCGTTGCCCGGAGTCCAGGTTACGGAGTACTCTTTCACCTCGCCGCTCAAAGGAGCGTCCCAGTTCAGGATGACCTGCCCGTCGCCGGCCAGTCCGACAAGGTTTCTCGGAGCCAGCAACGGGTCGCCGTCCGATTTGTCGTCGTCCTTGCACGATGAAAACATCAGTGCCGGAATCAAAAACAACCATGCACTCAGTTTTAGGTAATTTTTCATAATCAGTGTGTTTTAGTTAAACAAAATAGGATATTGGTTTTATTTCGATGTGTTCGTTCCGTGCTGTTTACGAACTATAAAATAGTTATTGATAATAGACATAATTAATGAAAATTTTCTTTCGGACCAAATTAAATAAAAAAAATAAAACGAACAAGAGAATGTAAAAAAATGAGATTAATTTAGATCGGGGCCGGTTCGCGTGGCGTTTCCGTAAGGCGGACGGATCGGTTTTGTTTGTTTTCCGATGGGTTATTCTTCGCTGATTGCGCGGAGTTGTTCGCGGTACGCGGCCAGAATGCGCGATTTGGAAATGAATCCGAGGTATTTCTTATCGGTCGTAACGACCGGCAACATCCAGGCTTTGGAATCTTCGAAAGCGTCCAGTACGCTGCCGATCTGCTCGTTCTGGTAGATCAGGTCGGGCGGCGCGATCATGTAGCGGTCGATCGTCGTCCCGTATTTTTCCGGAGAGAACATATCGGCCCGCAGGTCGTCCAGTTGAACGATGCCCAGCAGGGTGCCGTCTTTGCTGACCACCGGGAAAATGTTCCGGTGGACGGTAGAGATAAGGTTCACGACGTCGCCGAGCGTCGTGTTCATCGAGATTTTGTAGAAATCGGTCTCCATCAAGGCGGGCAGATCGAGGAATACCAGTACCGAACGGTCTTTGTTGTGGGTCAGCAGTTCGCCGCTTTGCGACAGCTTTTTCGTGTAGATCGAATAGGGTTCGAGGTAGTAGTCCAGCGCGAAAGAGAGCGCGGCGACCAGCATCAGCGGGACGAACAACGCGTAGCCGTTGGTCAGTTCGGCGATCAAGAAGATCGACGTCAACGGGGCGTTCATTACGCCCGACATGACTCCTGCCATGCCCACCAGCGTAAACGGAATGATCGGTAGTTCGAGTCCGAAAAAATAGTTCAGCCCATAGACCATCGTCGCGCCGGTGAAAGCGCCTACGAACAGCGACGGGGCGAACGAGCCGCCGACCCCTCCGGCTCCGTTGGTGGCCGACATCGCGACCACCTTGAAAAACAGCGTGGCGATCAGGTACAGCATGACGACCCAGCCGATGCCCCGGTATTGGAAAAACATCGAGTTGTTGAACAGCGCATCGACGTTTCCGTGCATCAGATCGGCCAGCGATTCGTACCCTTCGCCGTAAAGCGGCGGAAACAGGAAGATCAGGACGCCGATGATCAGGCCGCCCGCGATCCAACGGCGGTACATGCTTTTGATCCGGGCGAACAATTGCCCGATTTTCGAGTTGATCTGTGTGAAATAGTACGACATCAGCCCGCATATCAGGCCCAGGACGATGTAGTACGGCAGGTGTTCCAGTTCGAACGAGTGCAGGATATTGAGGTTGAAAACCGGATCGAAACCGTTCAGGAAAAACATCAGCGTCGTGGCGGTCACGGCCGAAATCAGCAGCGGGATGATCGATGCGACGGTGATGTCGAGCATCAGTATCTCCAACACGAAGACGACTCCGGTGATCGGCGCCTTGAATACGGCCGACAGGGCCGCCGCCGCGCCGCAACTCAGCAGCAGCGTGATGTTCTTGTAATTGAGTCGCATGAAGCGGGCGATATTCGATCCGACGGCCGCTCCGGTCAGTACGATCGGCGCCTCCGGGCCGACCGAACCGCCGAAACCGATCGTCGCCGAACTC
The DNA here is from genome assembly GCF_003477565.1 of Alistipes sp. AF48-12. NCBI lineage: Bacteria > Pseudomonadati > Bacteroidota > Bacteroidia > Bacteroidales > Rikenellaceae > Alistipes > Alistipes sp. AF48-12. The sequence goes on along the minus strand of NZ_QUDJ01000001.1, from coordinate 140,518 downwards.
GCGACGATCGACGAATAGCAGTTGTGCGGCTTGATGCGCGACCCTTTTTTGCTCATCGCGTACAGTACGCGGGTCACTCCTTCGCTGATGTTGTCGCGCACGACGTACTTGACGAACAGTGTGGCGATGATGATTCCGATGACCGGATAGAACAGGTAGAAAACGCTGGCCGTGTCGATGTCGAACCAGCTGGTCAGCACGAAGCGGAAAAACATCAGCGCCCGTTCGAATACGAACGTAGCAAACCCCGCCGCCAGACCGACCACGATCGCGAGCAGAATCATCAACTGTTTATCGGTCAGCCGCTTGGTAGCGATGATCAGGTAGCGGTACAGCAGCGCTATTTTGTTTCTCAGCTTAGGCATGGCCGTCGCAGAGTTTAAGGGATTGCGGTTTAGAACGGTTTGATACCCATGATCCGGCGAACGTCCGACAGCGTCCGGCTCGAACTTTCGCGGGCCTTTTCGGCGCCCTGTTTGACGACCCGGCTCAAGTAGGCGTCGTCGCCGATAATGTCTTGGATGCGGGTGCGGATCGGGGCCACGACCTTGATCATGTCTTCGGCGAGCTGTTTTTTCAGGTCGCCGTAGCGGATCTCGCAGCGGTTCCACAGGTTGGTGAAATGCCGTACCGTATCTTCGGTCGAAACGGCTTTCAGCAGCGTGAACAGGTTGGCGATCACCTCCGGCATCGGACTGTCCGGCGCGGTCGGGCCCGAATCGGTCACGGCTTTCATTACTTTTTTACGAATCGCCTCGTCCGTGTCGGATAGGAAAATACCGTTGCCCTCCGATTTGCCCATTTTGCCGTTTCCGTCCAGTCCGGGGATTTTTACCAGGTTGCCGCCGAACGTGTAAGGCTGGCATTCCGGGAAAAATTCGACCTGGTAAAGCTGGTTGAACCGGCGTGCAAACCGGCGTGTCAGTTCGAGGTGTTGCTCCTGATCCTTGCCTACCGGTACGCGGGTGGCGCGATGCTGCAGGATGTCGGCGGCCATCAATACCGGGTAACTCAGCAGACCGATGTTGACGTTGTCGGCGTGCTTGCGGATCTTGTCTTTGAACGAAGCGGTGCGTTCCAGCTCGCCGACATAGGCGTGCATACTCAGCAGCAGCGACAGTTCGGCTACTTCGGGAACGTCGCTCTGCACGTAGATCGTGGCAGCCTCCGGATCGAGCCCTGCGGCAAGGTATTCCGACAGCACGTTCTTGACGTTGACGTGCAGCATGTTGGGATCCGGATGCGTCGTCAGCGAATGGTAGTCGGCGATGAAGAAAAAGCACCGTTCCGTGTGCTGCATTTTGACAAAGTTCCTGAGCGCCCCGAAATAGTTTCCGAGGTGCAAGTTTCCGGTAGACCGTATTCCACTGACAACAGTTTCCATAATTAAACGTTTGGCGCAACGCGCCGTTTATCGACAACAGATTCGGTTGAATGCGAATGTGTTGTCCGGATTCGACATGCCGGGAATCGGTGAATCCCGGAGATTTCAGCAGACAAATTTACGAATTTTACCCTAAAACAGGCAGCTTTCCGGCAAAATAGATAAAGGATATATCGGAAAATGGATTACTTTTGTCCGAAGTAATCTAATGAAATCCAGCGAATGAATACCTATTGGCGGCTGCTCGGCTTTGCGAAACCCATCGAAAAGTACGCGATCCCTTATTTTTTCTACACGCTTTTTTACACGATATTCTATACGTTCACCTTCATGCTGATCATGCCGTTGCTCAACACGTTGTTCGTTGAGGACCAACTGCTCGAGCCGGTGACCGCGCTGCCGTCGTTCGCGTTGAATACGGATTATTTCAGGAGCCTCGTCAACTTTTTGATATACCGTGTCTTCGGAACCGATTATTCGAAAATGGACGTGCTGATTTTCCTCAGCGTATTCATCATCCTGATGTCGTTTCTGAGCAACCTGTTCCGTTATCTCGGACAGCGCGTGATGGAGACCATGCGCGTGCGTTCGTTGCAGCGGCTCCGCAACCGGGTGTACGATAACGTGATGGGGTTGCATGTCGGTTATTTCAACAACGAGCGCAAGGGGGACATCATTTCGAAAATTTCGTCCGATGTGCAGGTCGTGCAGTTCTGCATCACCAATACGCTGCTGGTTGCGTTCCGCGATCCGTTCATGATCGTCGGTTTCCTGATCGCGTTGGTGATGATTTCGTGGAAGCTGACGATTTTTTCGGTGATTTTCCTGCCGGTCGTGGCGCTGGTGATCGGTTCGATCGTCAAGCGGCTGCGCAAGTCGGCTACGGCTGCGCAGGAACGTTTTGCCGATATGGTCAGCCTGATGGACGAATCGCTGACCGGGATCAAAATCCTCAAAGGGTACAATGCGACCGACTATATCCGCAATAAGTTTCACGATATCAACGGTCTTTTCTCGCGGATCTCGCTGAGCATGGCGCGGCGGCAGCAATTGGCGTCGCCGACGAGCGAGTTTCTCGGGATTTCCGCGGCGGCGGTGTTGATGGTCTACGGCGGCAGCCTGGTGTTGTCGGGCGATCTGGAGGCGAGCGCGTTCGTCGCCTACCTGTCGATCTTTACGCAGATCACCCGGCCGTTGCGTTCGTTTACCGATTCGTTCGCCAACATCAACCAGGGGATTGCGGCCGGGGAGCGCGTGCTGGCGCTGCTCGATGAGAAAAGCAAGATCACCAATGCGCCCGATGCAGTCCGGATGACCGGACTGCACGACGAAATCGAGTTCCGCGACGTGCGTTTTTCCTACGATAATAAGGAGGTAATTTGCGGCGTTAACTTCAAAATACGGAAAGGGGAGACCGTTGCGCTGGTCGGTCCGTCCGGCGGAGGCAAATCGACGCTTTCGGATCTGATCCCGCGCTTTTACGACATACAGGGCGGCGCGATCCTGATCGACGGGGTGGATATTCGTCAGTACGACATCGAAAGTTTGCGGGAGTATATGGGCGTCGTGTCGCAGGAGACCATCCTGTTCAACGATACGATCGCCAACAACCTGCGGCTCGGCAAGCAGGACGCCACCGACGAAGAGATCCGCCAGGCGGCCGTCGTGGCCAATGCGCATAATTTCATCATGGAGACCGAGCACGGCTATCAGACCAACATCGGCGACCGGGGCATGAAGCTTTCCGGCGGCCAGCGCCAGCGGTTGAGCATCGCGCGGGCCGTGTTGAAAAATCCGGAAATACTGATTCTCGACGAAGCGACCTCGGCATTGGATACCGAGTCCGAAAAACTGGTGCAGGAGCTTTGAACGCCTTACTGAAAGGGCGCACTTCGCTGGTGATCGCCCACCGTCTGAGCACGATCCACAACGCCGACCGGATCATCGTGATCGAAAAGGGCCGGATCGCCGAACAGGGGACTCACCAACAACTGATGGAACGGCACGGCATCTATGCCCGGCTGATCGAGATGCAGCAGGTCGAGGAGTAAAATTCCCGCGCGGCTTCGCTTACGGGTTGCCGCGTTGTTTTCAATTTGAAAATCGTTTTTCCGTGCGTGCGGAGTCGCTATTTGTCGATCCCGTCGCGCGAGCGTACGCCCTGCCGGTAATAGTGTTTTATTTCGCGCATTTCGGTTACCAGGTCGGCCCGGTCGATCAGTTCCTGCGGGGCGTAACGGCCCGTGATGACGATCTCGGCGGACGGATGGCGGCGGTCCAACGCTTCGAGCACTTCCCGGACGGTCAGCAATCCGTAGTGCAGGGCGATGGTCAGTTCGTCGAGTATCACTACGTCGTAGTCGCCGCCGGCCATCAGCGCGGCGCATTTGTCCAGTCCTTCGCGGGCCATCCGGATATCGGTCTGTTCCGGCTCCTCGCGAATAAAACAGCCGCGACCCAGTTGCTCGATCCGGAGTTTGTCGAACATTTCCGCTATTTTCGTTTCGTGATAGGCCATGCTTTTGACGAACTGTCCGACGTAGACGCTTTTTCCGGCGCAGAGCGCCCGTACCGCGAGCCCGAAAGCGGCCGTCGTTTTTCCTTTCCCGTCCCCGGTGTACACATGGATGTATCCTTTGTTGCCCATGATCGTCGTGTTTTTACAAAAATACGGTTTATTGCGGGGAAAGCGGCGGACGGTACGGAAAAAAGCCCCGGAACGGAGGTTCCGGAGCTTGTCGTTTTGCGGCGGGAGCCGTTATTTCAGCGGTTGCAGCTTTTTATGCGTGAATGCGATGTGCCCCGGAATGTCGCCCGTGGTGGCCGACCATTTGGTGCGTCCGTCGGAACCGTAGCAATAGATCTTTCCGGGCGTTATATAGTCTTTCGCATCGGTGACGAAAAAGTCTCCGTTGTCCGGGTTGACCGCGATTTCATAGGCTGCGGTATAATTTTTATCCGTTCCGTCCTTGATGAAATTCTGCCCGGCGTCTTTTTTCGTCCGGGTGTCTATGAAAGTGAACGAATAGGCGCTTTTTCCGGTGGTCATGTCCCAGGTGGCGCTGTACAGTAGCAGCGAGTCGCCGCGCAGGGCCATGTTGGCGTTCGGCACTTCGAGCGTGTCGGTCACTTTGTCCGTTTTCGTGTCGATCACGAAAGTCCGCGACGGGATGTCGTAGTAGTTCCCCGGGGTCGACACCCAGAGGTTGCCCGAACGGTCGAGCCTCATCTTCTGTATGTTGATCGCTACGTTGATTTTGTAAATCTCCTTGAATGTGCTCAGGTCGATCACCGAAACCGTGCTGTCGTAGACCGGAGCCCGGTATCCGCCGGAGTTGGCAACGTAAAGTTTGTTGCCGGAGACGACGATGTCTTCGGGCTGATAGCCGACCACGCAGGTATCGACTTTCCCGAGTTGCGCCGTGTCGATCCGGGCCACATAACCCTTCCGGGCGTTCGGATCGAAATTAAGCGGGCCTGCGTAGGAGCTGATGTAGACGTACTGATCTTTGAATGCGAGTCGGCGGCCGCTCGGAACGGAGATCTGCCCCACGTGCTTGGCCGTGTTGACATCCATTACTTCGACCAGTCCCGAACCGCCGATCACGGCATACAGTTTTTCGCCGTAAACCTGCAGGTCGTTGCCCAGGTCGCCCAATTCCTTGACTACGCCCGGGTTCGCTCGGGGTAGATGTTTTTTGTGTAGACGCCCGTTTCGTAGTCGAAATAGTCGAGCGAGGCCTTGTTGCTGCCTTGATTGCCTTCGTTCAGCAGGAAGAATCCTTTCACCGTACCGGCGGTCTCTCCCTCTCCGCCGCCCGAACCGGACGAAGGGGTGCCCGTTTCTTCTTTCCGGCAGGAGTTGAGGCTGCAGACGGCTGCGCTGAGCAGCAAAAGCAGCAGGGATTTTGTCAAATGTTTTTTCATAACGTAAAGTTTATTTTGATTTTAAAATTCGTGCCCGGCATCGGGTAACATTGTACGACTTCGTATTGCTGGTTGAAGATGTTGTTCACTTCGGCGGTGATGCGCAGCGCCGTTTTTTTGAACGGGATGTATTTCGAGAGCGCCATGTCGTGCGTATACCACGGCCGCGCGTAGTTTTCGGGGATGTTCGCGACGGATTCGTAGCGTTCTCCGGTGTAAAGGAAGCTGTAATTCAGATCCCATCCCCGGTAGCCGAGATTCAGTACGGCGGAACCGCTGTGCCACGGGATATAGGGGATTTGGCCGCCGTACCATTCGCTCGTCCGGTCGGTGACGTCCTGGGCTTTCTGGTAAGTGTAGTTCAGCCGGGCGTTGAAGGTTACCGGACCGAACAGCCAGTTGGTCTGCACGGTCGTTTCGATCCCTCGTATTTCCACGCGACCGAGGTTGATCATCGTCCACTGGAACTGGTTGCTGGTGGGCATGGCGACGATCTTGTCGTCCACTTCGTTGTAGTAGGCGTCCGCCTGGAAGTCGATCCGCCGCAGGATGCCGTCGAAATTTTTCGCATAGGTGACGCCGAGGTTGTATTGGGTGGTGTATTCCGGGTTCAGGTATTTGTTGCCGATGAACGTGTAGTACAGGTCGTTCAGCGTAGGCATCCGGAAAATCCGTTTGTAGAATGCGCGGAAACTCAGCTCCGGCCGACTCCACGGTTTGTACCAGACTACGAAGGTGGGCGTGAATTCGCTTTTGTCGCCGGCGCTTCCCCCGACGGCTTCCGTCCGGTCGTGGACATAAGTGTGCAGCAGGCTTGCCTGCACTTTGACCCGGGGAAATTCGAACGAGGTCGCCGCGGCCGTCAGTACTGAATAGCGCTGCGGATAGACGAAATCGACCAAGTCGGCGTCCAGCGTGTTCCATTGGAAATCGGCGGCGAGGTTGGCTTTCCACCATTTGAAAAACGTAAATTCGTTGGCTGCCGATAAATACGTCTCCTGCTGGTAGTAGTGGTTGTTGACATACATCGTGCTCTCGTCGAGGCGCGGATCGGACAGGTAGTGCAGGTAATCGTAGGCGTACTTGCCGTTCAGCAACAGACTGTAAAACGGACTGAAGGTTTTCCGGAAAGAACCCTGTACGAAAAAGTTGTCGTCCCACTGCCGGTCTTCGTGCCGGAACCGTCCGGGTTCCTGTCGCACCGAAGCGCCCGGGTAGCCCCGTTCCGAGTTGTAAAAGTAGACTTTCGCTTTCCATTCGCCGTTGCGTACCAGGCCGAAAAGGCCGCCTTCGGCCCGTAGGGCGCGCACGTCGCCGTTGCGGCGCACTTCAGTCGTGTCGTATCCGTTTTTTTTCGTGTAGCTGAACTTGTAGCGGCCCGTGGTGTACAGGTATTCGACGTTGAACGAACTGCTGAGCCGGTCGTTGAACCGGTGTTCCCACAGGATCGACGGGTTGGCCGTGCCGAAAGAGCCGGTTTTCATCGACACGCCGAAATGGTTGTTTTTTCCGTCTCGGTCGAAACGGGGCGTTCGCGTCTGCATGTAAATCGAACCGGCCGATGCGAAATCTTTAGCCGGCTGGAATACCGCGCTTTTCTGCCCGTTGTACAGCGAAATGGATTCCATGTTGTCCAGCGAAAAGCGTCCCAGGTCGATCTGCCCGTTCTGTGCGTTGCCGAGTTGGATGCCGTCGAAGAAAACGCCGACGTGCTGGGTGCCCATGCTACGGATATTGATGGTTTTGAGTCCTCCGATTCCGCCGTAATCCTTGATCTGCACCCCGGAAAAATAGCGTACCGCATCGGCGACCGACAGGGCGTTGAGTCGCTGCAGTTCTTTGCCGGAGAGTTCCTGGGCGGGGATAATCCGGGACGGTTGGTTCTGTCCGTATACGGTCACCTCGTCGATGCTGTAATGGCGTAGGCTGTCCGGATACGCTTTGCGTGTCAGGCTGTCGGAGCCGTTCTGCGAATAAAGCGCCGCCGGTGTCAGGCAACACATAAACAGGAAGAGATAAATGGGAGGAATACGTTCCATGCCGCTCGTTGATCGTTAAAAAATCCAATTCGGTTTTACAGCGGGCGGCATCGTGCGCAAATAGGTCAGCCGGAAATTCCGTCGATTTTCGTCTGTTCACCGCAGACTGTAAAATCCGTAAAGCAAAGGTAGGTCTTCTGACTCGTTTCCGTTTCGGCGCCTTCCCGACTCGATGTCAGTGGCCAAGAGTGTCGAAACATTTTATTCCTTTCGGAACTGAAACTTACAGCAGCGGGGACTGTTGCCGATTCGCACGGCATTCCCTTTTAATTCCCTGATCGCGGTCGAAAGCGCGATGCGGAAACCTTTGCACGGCAAAGATAGTTTTTTTTCGGGACGATGCTGCCGGATCGTAAAAAAATGTGCGTCCGGACGTTTGGACGGTGTGCCGTCGGAGTGTTTTTCAAAAAAATACGTCCGGGATGGAAAATATATCCCGGAAAGTATTATCTTTGCATCCGCAATAGGAGAGTTGCCGGAGTGGTCGATCGGGGCAGACTCGAAATCTGTTGAACCGCTTATGTGGTTCCTGGGGTTCGAATCCCTAACTCTCCGCAAACAAGGCTGATTGTCAGCGAATTACAAGGATAGCACCCAGATTTACACCCTAAAATGTAAGTTTGGGTGTTTTCTTTTTTCTCCGTTAAGGACACAAATGAGGGGGCATAGGGCCGTCTCTGCGATTGCGTATGCGAAAATACTATTATACCCCCTGCGGCTTGCAGCCGCAGGGGGTACAACGGAAACGGATGCCCGGCCGCTCCGCTCTCTTGTTATTCTCGAACGGGGCGGACGTCGAAACTCTCGCCGCGCAAGCGTGTATCACTCAACGGCGAAGCACGATCTTTATTCCAGGCCAGGGAATACGGTACTATACGGATGGCCACGTAATATATTACGACGGATATACATACGGTTACTGGACGGGACAAGCGACTGCGACCCATTCTGGGCGTCAGTTCATGATAAGCAAAAATGGAATCAGCCCGAGCCCTTCAAGTGGGAAAAGCTGGGGCTTCTCCGTCCGGCCCGTGAAAGAATAGCCGCTCTGCGGCAGGGCTATCCGTTTTCGTTGTACCCCCTGCGGCTGCAAGCCGCAGGGGGTATAATAGTATTTTCGCATACGCAATCGCAGGGATGACCCTATGACTTGCGGGGTGGAAACGGCTCGTCATACGAAAATCAATCCAATAACTTATAAATTATCAATCCGATACGATCCATTCCACAGGAAAGGGGGTTGTTCTTATGTGAAGCGTGCGCAACACGTAATTAGTCACGGAGTACAACAACCCGAAAAACAGAAACTGAATGGATTTCCTCATACTTACAAAAAACGAATTTTTCCGTCTGATCAATGACGGAGCCGACGCCCGCACCATAACGCCGTCGGTATATAACGAGTTCATCAAAGAGGTTTGCACCGTATGCTGCGCTCCGCCATCCCAGCGGCATCACCTTATCTTCACGCTCGCCTATATCGAAAAGGAACTGGGCTGTCTGCACGAGATTCACAAGGCGGAATCTTCCCATACAATTCCTATCCGCAAAGCCCTGACGTTCGTGCGTCGGATGTTTCGATACCTCCAAACCCAGACGCCTCCGCTGTCGGCGCAAAAATCCGATATTCCGGACACGCCTTTCCGCTGGACGGGTAGTCTCGTCGAGTTGGTGGAGATCATCTATGCGTTCGACGAGATCGGCTGTATCAACGACGGAGAGAACGACATCAAGGAGCTGGCTGCGTTTTTCGGTCAGATATTCGGGCTGGAAATAAAGGACAGCCATTGCTATAACGCCTATACGGACATCAAACGCTGCAAGAGCGAGAGCCGCACCTATTTCCTCGACAAGCTGCGTGAGCGGCTGAACCTGCTCATGCAGCGCGATGAGGAGAAAGAACGGGCGAGGCGGTAACCTTACCGATAAACGGGAGAACATACGGCGTTCTTCCGTTAATTTATGTATTTTTGTCGTAAAATCATTCGGCAACAATGAAAAAAGACGATATTACCGCTTTATATACCCCTGATTTCATACAAGAGATCAAGCGGATCGTAACCAATGCCCGCCAAAAGGCATACGCCGCGATCAACTCGGCGATGGTCGAGGCTTATTGGCAGATGGGCAAGCGGATCGTGGAGCAGGAACAGCAGGGAAAAGACCGCGCGGATTACGGCTCGCAGTTGTTAAAATCCCTGTCGAAAGAGCTTACGGCAGAGTTCGGCAAGGGGTTTCCCGTCAACTCGTTGTACTATTTCCGTCAGTTCTATCTTGCCTTTCCCGAAAAACTCCCCACAGCGTGGGGAATTTTGACGTGTCACATTACAAGCGTCTGTTGAGCGTTTCCAATGCCGATGCCCGCGCATGGTATCTGAAAGAGGCCGCCGAACAGATGTGGAGCTACCGCACGCTCGACCGCAATATAGGGTCGCAGTATTACGAGCGGTTGCTGCTCTCGCAGCATAAGGAAAACGTAACAGCCGAAATGCGGACGCTGACAAAACCGTTCGAGCATGACCGGATGGAGTTCATCAAGAACCCGACCGTCGCGGAGTTCATAGGCCTTACGCCCAACAGCGACTTTTCGGAAACGGAGCTGGAGGGAGCCATCATCGGCAATCTGCAAAAATTCCTGCTCGAATTGGGTAAGGGCTTCTCGTTCGTCGCACGGCAGAAATTAGTCCGCACCGAAAAGAAAGACTACTTCATCGACCTCGTTTTCTACAACTACATACTCAAATCGTTCGTACTGATCGACCTCAAGACGACGACCATCACGCACCAAGACGTAGGACAGATGGATATGTATGTGCGGATGTACGACGAACGGGTGCGCGGCGAGGGCGACAACCCGACCATCGGCATCGTTCTCTGCTCGGAAACGGATGAGGACATCGCACGCTATTCCGTGTTGCACGACAACGACCGGCTGTTCGCCTCGAAATACATGCTCTATATGCCGACCGAAGAGGAGCTACGCGAGGAGATCGAACGGCAAAAGGAGTTCTATCGGTTACAACACTAAAATCGGATTATAACATATTAAATAATATTTATCATGGCATTTACTCGTGCACTTTATTATCCTACAATTGATATTTCCAATGAGGCATGGCTTAAAACAGCTATCTTGTATTGGGATGAAATTAATACTATTGTACCATCATCAATAGACCATCCATATAAACAATGTACCACCCAATTTTTAGCAGATGAAGGGGTGATAAAACCTCTTTTCGTTAATTCCGACATGGATTTAATAGAGGGATTAACGAATGATGTATTAAATTACTTAAATAGTAATGAGGGATACCAAGTTTTGACTCATCCCGAAAATGGAATTGCAATGCATCTCCAAAAATTGCCGAGAGAAATTCGAGAAATTCACCGAATTCATCCGGAGAAAATGGCTCATGAAATATGGTATCAACTACGAGAGTATATGGATAAAGATGGTTGGCTTCATGTAAGTGGAGGTTTTGCCAATTTTTATATGACATTACTCACAAATCGACTATGCGAGCAGCATAGCATTGCACCTCTAACAGACAATACTCACACATCTAATTTTAGTAATTTAGCAAGGCTTGATAACCAAGTAGCAATATACAATCATTGGGATTATCAGTGGAGAGATCGTCATATTCGTAATAGAGGGCATCAATTAGCTCAAGGTATTCTTATGGATTTATCCTTTAATGGAATAACTATATCGGATGAGGTTTCGATTGATGATATTCTTAAATTTAAAAGACAACATCAAGATGAATTAGGATTGTTTAGAATGAATATCGAAAGTCTTACCAGAAATATTCCAGTCGATGCAACAATAGAACAGATACGGCAACAAGTCAGTGATATATATGTAAATCAATTTTTGCCGGGATATAATAATCTAAAAAAGTCTCTGAATGGAGCAGGTATAAAAACGTTTGTCAATAATCTTATGAAAATATCGTTTTTCTCAACAGGTGCAACTACTATACCTGCAGCTTTGTTGGGAATATCTATCCCCTCTGCATTATTAGCAGGTGCAGGTATTTCTGTCATATCTACATTAATTTCCTATAATATAGATAAACAAGACGTTTTGAGAAATAGTCCATATTCGTATTTACTATCAATGAATAACGGAATATAAAAGAATCCTCGCTGAGTTAGCAGCGAGGATTCTTTTATAAATTACGTCTGTTGTAACAGGTGCACCAGCGCCGGATCGCTCTTGATGCGTTCCAGTTCGTCGGCGACGATTTGCCGCACGTCGGCTTTGATGCGATTGTAGTTTTCCTGTATCATCTCTTTCATGCGGTCGTTGCCCTCCTCGTCCGTAAAATCGGTAATGATGGGAATCTTCTTGTAGGCTTTCTCCTCCTGCTTCACCTTTTCGGCATCCTCGACGATTTCGCAATGAAAAACGCATCTATATACTTTAATGTACCAATCAAAACACATTTATCATTATTAGCTTTAGGTTTAAGTCGTAATACAGTAATAACCCTATCTGAGAAATATATTACGAATACGCATATGTCTCAAAGTGAAAGCTTGACATGGCTTAGACAGTTAGACTTGGAAGCATTGGATATATCCCCCATAATGAGAGAAGATATTCATAGAATACTATAAAAAATCTTTTTTGAATGAGAAGAATATGTGTCAATCAAATATTTTTGTTATCTTTGTAACGTGATGAAAAAACGGGCAGACAAGAAGAAGCCATTAGGCGACTATGACAGACAAGATACCGTTACTAATTCGTTACAAACGTACTTTTTGAAATAATTATCACCTTGATAATAAGGGATCTGGGGGTGTTGGTTCATAACCCTATCTCTCCGCAGTATGATTTATCGATAAACAGAGACTCCGCATGATCCGGTCGATCGTGCGGATGTTTTTTATGATTCCGTTCAGGAATTTTCCCGCTTTTTGCGTTGTAAATCGTAACAGTCGTAGACGGAAGCGCTTATATGCCGACATGTAAGCGCTTCCGTCTATGTTGAAATCGGCCGGGGGAGGCAGACCTGCCGCCGTTTTATTCCTTAAGGCGGATAGGCCGTCTATTTTCGGTCTCCTTCGCGGTTCCTGACTGCACGTTCGAATACTTCCCGGTCGTATTTCCAGTCGTCGTTGCGGTACCGTATCTTCCAGCGGAGCGAACGGAGATATTGTTGCTCTTTTTTCTTTCCTGCATTGGTGAACCAGAGCTTCAGTCCTATGCTGGCCCTGCCTTTTTTAGAGACGATCATACCCGTGCAATGCGTGTAGCCCTTTTTGAACGGATCGTCCACCGGCAGGGTGTACAGGAACACCGAGTCGGCATTGAACCACCTCCGGGCTTTGCCGCCCGAAACGATCGTTACGTAGGTTTCGAAATCTTCCCGGGTGAACACTTTCCCTTCCACCGGGTTGAAAAAGCCTTCCGTATAGCCGTAGGCCGCTTTCAATTCGCCGGTTATCAAGAGGCGGGGATAGTTGTCGTTCGTGAGCAGCTCGTTCGTTGGCGGCGACTTTTCTAACTTTCTCATGGTTTGGTCTATCTCGATCTCGCCCTCGGTTCTGTAAATTAAAAAGCTCATGTACATCAAAATGAACTCCCCGTTCTCGGATTCGAGTACGGGAGCATATGCAGTTCCCGAGCGGTGTCCTCTTCGGATCCACTGTCCCGCCAGCGTATCCAAATCGATCATATGCCTGGGCCGGGCCCAGACGATATCGAATGCAGCGGCACTGAATTCGGCTCTTTTCTCAAAAGATTCCGGGGATATCGCTGCCGTTCGCTGCTGTGCACAAACTACCGACGGGAACAGAAATAGGGCGAGTATCGTTAGGCGTTTCATAAAAGCAGTGTTTTAATTTCGACTTTCGGATCGTACCCTACCGTACGCTCGTACGCTGTTGGCTTCGAAAACGTCGGTGACCTCTTTTCTGTGAACCATGATAGGAGTTCCGTCGTTTGTATTTTGGGTATCTTTTATGTAAACCCAATTAATGTCGGCTTTGACCGCCGGGGCTGCATGTCCTCCCGAATTCGCCATCTTGGTTGCCACGAGATAGACGTTTCCCGAACCTTGCGAATATTGGTAAGAATGCGAAATGTCGCTTACGGACACTCTGGTGCCTTTTGCGTAATTGGCCGGAAAATACTTACCAGATCGGAATCGCCGAGTCCAGCCACTGCACGCGGCGGGTTAGGAAGTCCTTGGCGTACTGCACTTCGTTTTCCCAGGTTCCCAGCGTGATGACTTCGACGCTGACCGGCGTGTTGAGGATGTTCCACTTCGTGAAGTTGGCCCGCTGCGATACGGAGATCTTCTGAGCCGTCTCGTTGATGTAGGCGTAGAGCTGCGGCAGGTATTCGCTTTTAAGCGTTTTCCAGCGCTCTTTGACCAGTCCTGCGAAGTAGGGATCCTGCATCAGCCGGTCGAAATAGAGCGAACGTTGTACCAGGACGTCGTGGCGGGCCGGTTCGGTATAGTTCCAGCCGATGCCGAGCGACCACTCGAAGTCCCAGACCGGCGACATGCCGAGTTTGGTGTCCGGCTGCGCGTTCTTTTTGAAGAAGTAGTAGTTCGTATCTTTGTTGCACAGGGTTTCCTGTACCAAGTACCAGTTCACCCAACTGTCTACGTCGATGTATTTGCGGTATCCCTCTTCCGGGTCCATGAAATTCTGCGAATAGAGCACATATTCGAATTTATTGACGTAATCTTTGATGTAGGCGACCTGTTGCTGCGTGATGTCGTCCGTATCGGGATGCTTGAACGTGAACGGGTTGCCGCGGTCGGTCATAAAGTACAGCGGTTCCTGCTGGTAATAGCCGTCCCGTTCGATCAGGTAGCCGTCGTCATCGGCGTTCAGCCGGTTTTTGGAAACTTTCACGTGTTCGCCGAGCAGGTAGTTGCCCTCGTAACGCCCGTTCAGGAACAGTTCCACGAATTCGGTGCGGGGCGTCCACGGCATCGACATCAGCTCGCTCAATTTGAATGCGATGCTGGTGCGCAGCAGCGATTTGTCGCAGTAGTTGGCCAGCAATACCCACTCTTTGTCGGACGGCATACCCAGAATCTCGGATTTTTCGTCCAGCTTGATCTTGTACGGCTTTTTCGGATACCCGAACGTGGCGTTGCCCCGGCCCCGGATACGCATGGCGCCTTCGTATCCGGCTTTGAAATCGGCGGTTTTGCTAATCGTCAGCGTTCCGTTGACGTAGTTCTCTTTCGACGTGATTGCCGCACGCTGGTCGGTTTCGACCGTAACGACCGGCAGACCGGTGAAATTGAACAGGTTGACTTTGTATTCGGCGGACGTTCCCTTGCTGTCCGTAACCGTATAGACGACCTCTTTCGTGAAGTCGTTCGCCGTGACGCCCGACTGCTGCGAAACCTTGCCGACGGAGATCCGGTCGAAACGGCCCAAGAAGGTCGGAACGAGTTTGTCGATGTCCGTCACGTAGGGTATCAGGCCCGAAATCGATGTTCCGTCGATCGTGCATTCGACATCCGACAGTAGGTACAGCGGGTTTTTGGCCGCTTCGAAAACGAACGACGTGATCGCCGGGCCGGACTCCGCCCCTTCGAAACAGGATATGTTGACTTTATAGTCGACCGTTTGTCCGATGCTATCCATGACCGTATAGACGACCTCTTTCGTGAAATCGTTTTCCGAAACGCCCGATTGCTGAACCGTATGGTTTACCGAGATCTGAGCGAACCGGCCTTTGAAGGACGGAACGAGCTTGTCGAGGTCGGTCGCGTAGGGGATCAGCCCCGAAATTTCGTTCCCGTCGATCGCGCATTTGATGTCCATGATCAGCGTTTGCGGATTCCGGGCGGCTTCGAATACGAAGGCGGTAATCGCCGGTTGGGTGGCCGGCGAGTCGGGCCGGCCGTTTTCGTCGTTGTCTTTGCAGCCTGACAGCAGCGCGACGCATGTGGCGAAAAGGAGTAGCTGTTTTTTCATAAACGGTAAAGTTTTAGGTGGATTCGGATGTCCGGGTGTCGCCGGACGGTAAGTGGCGTTTTTATAGAACGCCGTTCGCTAATTTAACGATAAAATTCGAAAATGCAATCGGTTGCCGGATAAATACGCAATGTGCGGCCGGCTTGGTTCGCAGAGGCGTGCCGGGAAGATACGAAAAACCGTGTCGTGAAAAAACTTTCCGGAATTTCCCCGTACGGGGAAATTCCGGAAAGTTCGTCGGTTGCGTTCGTACGCGTATCGGTCAGGAAACTCCGTTGCTCATCAGGAACGCTTTGATAAACTCGTTCAGGTCGCCGTCCAGCACGGCTTGCGTGTCGGAGGTTTCCTGTCCGGTGCGGTGGTCTTTTACCAGCTTGTAGGGATGGAGCGTATAGCTGCGGATCTGCGAACCCCATTCGATCTTTTTCTTCTGTCCTTCCAGTTCGTTCTGCAATTCCATCCGTTTTTCCAGCTCGCGCTGGTAGAGTTTGGACTTCAGGATGCGCAGCGCGTTCTCTTTGTTCATGATCTGCGAGCGGGTTTCGGTGTTCTCGACCACGATGCCCGACGGCAGGTGACGCAGGCGTACGCCCGTTTCGACCTTGTTGACGTTCTGGCCGCCCTTGCCGCCGCTGCGGTAGGTGTCCCATTCGATGTCGGCCGGGTTGACGACGATTTCGATCGTGTCGTCTACCGCCGGCGAAACGAACACCGACGCGAAAGTCGTCTGCCGCTTGTTGTTGGCGTTGAACGGCGACAGGCGTACCAGCCGGTGGACTCCGTTTTCGCTTTTTAGGTAGCCGTAGGCGAACTCGCCGACAAATTCCAGCGTCGCCGATTTGACGCCCACTTCATCGCCTTCCTGCAGGTCGACGATTTTTACCTGGTATCCGTTCGCTTCGCCCCAGCGGGTGTACATGCGCAGCAGCATGGCCGCCCAATCGAGGCTCTCGGTGCCTCCGGCCCCGGAGTTGATTTCCATGATCGCGCCCAGGTGATCCTCCTCGCCGCCGAGCATGTTGCGCATTTCGAGCGCTTCGATCTTTTCGAGCGTCGCCCGGTAATGGGCGTCCAGCTCTTCGGCGGAGGTAAGCCCTTCCCGGACGAAATCGGGCATCAGCGACAGATCGTCCGCGGCCGACGCGATTTCGTCGTAGGCCGTGATCCAGTATTTGATCCCGGCGACCTTTTTCAGTTGTTTCTCGGCCTTTTCGGGATCGTCCCAGAAATCGGGAGCCTGCGTGCGGCTCTCCTCTTCTTCTAATTCGATGCGTCGGTTATCGACGTCAAAGATGCCTCCTCAACGAATCCTGTCGTCTTATAAGCTCTTTAATTTGTTCCGTGGTTATCATACTATAATATTTAAGGTGTAAATTCGAAAAGAGTTAAACTTCCGCCTCGATCGTTTTCGGACAGGCCATCGGTTTCAGGAACGTCAGGTAGATCATCCGCAGCCAGGTGAACGTGAAGCAGTAGATGTTCAGTTGCAGCGTGTCGCACAGGAACCGCATGACCGGCGTCGGGCAGACCAGATCGACCGGTACGGCGACCAACAAGACGAAGTTCGCCCAGAAGAGCGTCCTATCGAGCCGGGTTTTGCGGGCCTGTACCCAATACCAGAGCAGATAGCCTGCCAAAGCGATGACATAAGTGTGTTTTTCGGTCGAGAGGCTGAACAGGATCACCCAGCCCATCAGGATGCCGAGCGAGCCGGCCCGGAAGTCGAACCGGTCGAACTGTTTGCGATTCACTACGAACAGGACGGCCAGCAGGGCGATCGATCCCATCTGTACGTAGGTCATGACCGGGGTCAGCAGGTCGTGGATCGGGTAAAGGTTGAACAGCGCGTAAAACTGGAACTGATCGACATGCAGCGCCAGCACCTCGGCCCAGCGGGCGTAGAACGGCATCAGGCCCGACGGCTCGATGCTGACCAACGGCAGGAAGACGAAAACCGCCGCCAGCGCGACCGTGAACAGGATGTTACGCCAGAACTTCGGGTAGCACAGCAACAGCGCCAGTTCGAAAATGCCGTATATCTTGCAGAACCCGGAGATCAGGATCAGCGTGATCGCCCAGAAAGGTTTCCCGCGCTCCAGCAGCGTGAAGGCGAACAGGAACAGGTAGGCTACTACCGGGTTGAACTGCATCGACATCTGCGTCGTCGCGAGGATCATCGCCGTGTAGAGGTAAGTCTGGCATTTCTGATTCTCCGTAAGCCGGGGCAGCGTGAAAATGGCGCAGAAGAACATCGAGAAGTTGAACAGGTTCCATACGAACGGGCCGACCGTCATGCCGAGGTAGGCGAACGGCGCGAACAGGATTGCGAACAGTGGGCCGTACAGGAAGTCGTACTTTTCGACGCCGTAAGGGTCTTCCCCTTTCCAGAAATCGAACGTGCCGTTCTGGAACGTAAAAAAGTTGTATTGTTTGCCGTGCGACACTTCCAGCAGCGTCAGTACGAAAGTCAGTACAAAGCCGAGGATGAAGATATTGCGGCGGTTCAGAAAAAAACGACTGATGTTTTCGGTAAATCGGGACATGGCGTTGGTTTGGGTTTCGTGGGAAAATCAGCCGGCGACCGAGCATGGGATACCGAGCGCTTCGACGCGCGCGGCGATCGCCCGGAGTTCGGGAACGGATACTTTGCGAAGGTTCTCGGCCGGGGTATCCCGGTCGATCGTGTAGACCATTACCTGACGCGGAGCGATTTCGGCGATTCGTGCCAGCCAGGCCGATACTTCTTCTTCGGTGGTGTTGTCCACCGTCCGCCCGCCGTACTCGCCGCGCAGGAACATCGTCTGGATAATCAGCCGTCCGTCGAAGCGTTTCATGTTCTCGACCGTGCGGGCTACCGAATAGTCCCCGCGCGGAAGATCGATCTGCCGCACCGTGGCGTCGAATGCCGAATCGAGTTTCAGGATGTTGTTGTCCACCTTCAGCAGGGCTTCGCGCACCTCTTCCCGCCCGATCATCGTAGCGTTGCTGAGCACCGATATTTTGGCTTTCGGGCAGAGTTCGTCGCGCGCGGCGATCGTATCGTCGATGATGGCGCCGAACTCGGGATGCATCGTGGGTTCGCCGTTGCCTGCGAAGGTGATGACGTCGGGCGGAGTTCCCGCTCCGGTCATTTCGAGCAGTTTGGCCCGCAGTAGTTCGCGTACGGTCGCACGGTCGTTGAAACGAGGTTTCGCACCGCGGCCGGCCCATCCGCATTCGCAGTAAATGCAGTCGAAACTGCACAGTTTGTTGTCGAGCGGCAACAGGTTGACCCCCAGCGACAAGCCGAGCCTGCGACTGTGTACAGGGCCGAAAATCACTTGATCGTACAGCGAAGTGCTCATGGCGTCTGGTCTTTTATCCGGCCAAAGATACGAAATGAATCCGGATCGTGCAATCGGCTAATCGGTTTCGCCGACCACTTCGATCAGCGCGCGGGTCAGTTTCTCCAGGTCGTGGTCCTTTATTATATATGGCGGCATGACGTATGCCAACCTGCCGAACGGCCGGATCCAGACGCCCTCTTCGACGAACCGGCGCTGCATCGTCGCCATATCGACCGGTTTGCGGAGTTCGAGCACTCCGATCGCGCCGAGGACGCGCACGTCGGTCACCTGTTTCATGCCGGCAGCCGGAGCCAGTTGCGCGCGGAGCAGATTTTCGATTTCGGCGATCCGTTGCAACGGGGAGTTGTTTATCAGGATGTCCAGCGATGCGTTCGCTACGGCGCAGGCGAGCGGATTGCCCATAAACGTCGGCCCGTGCATGAATTCCGGCGGATTGCCCGAAGAGATGACGTCGGCGACCCGTTCGGTCGTCAGCACGGCGGCAAAACTCATGTAACCTCCGGTCAGCGCTTTGCCCACGCACAGGATGTCGGGCGCGATACCGGCCCATTCCGATGCGAACATCCGTCCGGTGCGGCCGAAGCCGGTGGCGATCTCGTCGGCGATCAGCAGGATGTCGTACCGCGTGCACATTTCCCGCAACCGGCGCAGGTATTCGGGGTGGTAGAACCACATGCCGCCGGCTCCCTGCACGATCGGTTCGACGATCACGGCGGCCAACTCTTCGTGATGCTGTTCGATGATTTCGGCCATCGGCGCGAAATCGCGGTCGTCCCACTCCTCTCCGAACCGGACAGCCGGTTGCGGCGCGAAAAATTGTACCGGCAGCCGTCCGGTAAAGACCGAATGCATTCCGGTGACCGGATCGCATACCGACATGGCGTGCCACGTGTCGCCGTGATAGCCGCTGCGGATCGTCGCCAGCGTATTTTTGCGCGGCGTGCCCTGCGCATACATGTACTGCATCGCCATTTTCACGGCGACCTCGACGGCCACCGACCCGCTGTCGCAGTAGAAAATCTTCTCCAGCCCGTCGGGGGTCAGGCTTACCAGCTTGCGGGCCAGTTCGACGGCGGGAGTGTGCGTCAGTCCGCCGAACATGACGTGAGCCATGTGCTGAAGCTGCGCCTCGACGGCTTCGTTCAGTTTCGGATTATTGTATCCGTGGATCACCGACCACCAGGACGACATGCCGTCCACGATCCGCCGTCCGTCCGAAAGTTCGATGTGCACTCCGTCGGCCCGGACGGCGTGGAAAACGCTCAACGGCTGTTTCATCGACGTGTACGGATGCCACAGGTGCGTTCTGTCGTAGTCGAGTATCTCTTTTGTCTCTCTGTCTTTCATCTTAAAGCCCATCTTTGTTGTAAAAATAGTAAATTTAACAGACTTTTTGCGGAAGAGTTTGTGGCAGCGCCGGACGTTTGAAGGAAAGATTGTATCGAATGCGGCCGGAGCCGTTATGTATGATACGCTTCAAAGGGGTTTGTACATAGGGCCATGAGAAAAAATATGAAAAAATATTGGAAAAATTAGAATAATCCATTGCATTTTAAATTTTATCTTGTATATTTGTAATGTGAAATAGATGTAGTGCTGATTATATATAGGCAAATCAAAATATTTATCGAATCGTTAACTTTTAAAATTATTGAATTATGGCACGTTTATCTTCTCCGATTCCGGCACAGCAGCCTATGATTGTAAGGTATGTGCAACCCAACCGCAGTGGAATTCAGGCAAACAATTATGCCCGTCACAGCATCGGTTACGTAGTGCGCGGGAAGAAATGCATTTACTACGGCGATTTGTGCCACGAAATACCTCAGGGAACATTATTCTATATGGGAACCGGCAGTCATTACACGGAGGACATTCCGGAGGCCGGTAAGAATTTCGAGCAGATCGTGTTTTATTATACTTCCGCTCAACTTTCCAAAGTGTTGAATAACCTGAGCGTGGTTTATCAACTGCACATAACCAACGATCACAGCTGTCCCGATTGCGAGCAGCAGACGCATGTAAGCTACCCTGCGACGGGAGCCATCAAGAATTTCTTCGGAACGGTCAGCCAGTACCTTAAGGACGACTTGTTCAGTCAGGATACGACGGCGGAAATGATCAAAATCACCGAACTGGTCTATCTGATCCTCACGCAAAAGGAATGTTGCCTGAAGAGCAAGATCCTGAGCAATATGGACCTGATGAAAGAGAGTTTCGAGCAGACGATCCAGGATTATATCTTCTCCGATATTTCAGTCGAAGAGCTGGCCGAAAAGTGCAACCGCAGCCTCACTTCGTTCAAGAAAGAGTTCCGGAAGCATTTTTACGAACCGCCTCACAAATGGTTCATCCGCCAGCGCCTGATGCATTCGCGGCTGCTGCTGATATCGACCAACAAGTCGATCTCCGAAATAGGAAACGAATGTAACTTTCCGAATACGTCCCACTTTATCAAACTATTCAAAAAAGAATACGGTTTCACGCCTGCGAACTACCGCCATCGCCATGCACAGAGCGATTCCGGGGTCGCGTCGGAAACCAAAGGTTTCGTTCCACACGGCACTCCGGCTGTTCCTCAGCTTTGATCTGAATATCGTATGGACACCGGGCGAACGGAGCGTATGAATGGTTGTGAAGATTTATAAGTCGTATTGAATGGCAGGTATTTATATATTGATTCAAGAATCTATTTTTAGTAAGAAGTTATAAAAGAAATTATAAAAAAAAGCGAAGTTTTGGAATAGAGTACCTCCTTCGTTCGGTTTTTTATCGGGTATGCGGCGACCGGGTTTTCCGGTTTTGCCGCATACTTTATTTCTGTTGGCGATGAAAAAGTATATTAAAAATTTGGGGAATTGAAAAATAGTTCTTACATTTACACTACCTAATTGATCAAAGCTAACTAACCTTTTATGAATATCGGCAACTTCCGAACGAAGCTGCCGATATTTTTATACCCCGGCGGAGACGATTTCTTCATTTGCGGCAGAGGCGATAAGTATATGGTAAAAAGACGCTTAACGAACGGGTGTTCCGGAGCGGATCGTCGGTCGGGAAGCCGTTCTTGCTGCCAACGGCCGTCGCGGAATCGGCCCGCTCCTGCGGATAGAAGCGGAGCCGGATGCCGTGCGTTATTCGTTGGGCAGGTCGATGTAGTAGTTCACGTTTTCGGCGGTCAGGATGTCCATCGACATGTAGTTGTCGGCACTGGCCGGCGTGGTTTTGAAAACGAACAGGTTGCACAGCGCTCTGACGCCCCGGTAGGCCTGGGTTTCGCATTTTTGGGCGATGATATAGTCGAGGTAGCCCGATTTCATGCATTTCACATTCCGCTCCAGCGGGTCGAAACCGAGCAGGATGCGATCGCCCATGCCGTGCGCCTGCAGGTATTCGGCTACGATGTAGGCGCGCGAGTTGAAGATGATGATGTGCCGGATGTCGGGATGCGCTTCGAAAAAACGGTCGAGGATTTCGGTATTTTGCGCACAGTCGGACGGATACAAGTAGTCGACCCATAGCCGGCATGCCCGCTTTTCCTGTTTTATGAAATGCAGGAAACCGTCCTGGCGGATCGATGCCGTGTTGCTGAGCGCGTCTCCGCTGCGGTGGAACCGGAAACAGGCGACCTCCGCCGGGGCCGAATTCCGCAACAGCAAGCTCGCTCCCAGGTAGCCGCTTTCGAAGACCGGCATCCCGTAATAGGCCAGATAGGGCGTGCCGGGCAGTTTCGATTCGATGAAAACGAACGGCACTTTTTTCCCGGCCAACTCCGTAACGAACTCCGTCGCGGCTTCGCGGAACATCGGGACGATCAGCACGGCATCCGGCAGGTCGGCCAGCGTGTCGCTGCAAGCCTGCCGGAACGATTCGACTCGAAACTGGTCGTAACGTACTACCTGCACTCCGATATTGAAATCGCGGCACTCTTCATAAGCTCGCAGGACGCCCCGGTGCGCGATCTCCCAGAAGTCTCCTCCTTCGAAGTCGGGCATCAGGCAGGTGATCCGGTAATGACGCCGGGAGGCGAGCAGCGAAGCGTACGCGTTCGGTTTGTAGTCGATTTTCCGCACCACTTCCTGTACTTTCCGGAAACTTTCGGCCGACACTTCGCCGCGGTTGTGGATCACCCGGTCTACGGTGCCTTTCGAAACTCCCGCGAGCTGGGCGACGTCTTTTATCGTAACTTTTTTATCCGGTTTGCTCATGCCTTGTCGTGTTTTGTCTGTTTGCCGTGGTTTGCGGCCGGTCGTCGGATGTCCGTACCGGTAGCAAAACTCCCGGTAAAAATAGCGAATATTTTCCAGAGTGCTGAATTTTATTTCGTGCACGTGCACGAAACTCCGGAAAATTGATTACTTTTGGCTTCGGTATATCGGAAGGCCCCCTGGGGAACGACCGATAAAATCTGAAAATCACATGAGCCCGTTCATAGGAGAAAATTTCATGCTGACGACCGATGCGGCCGTCGAACTCTATCACAGGTATGCTGCGAAGATGCCGATCATCGACTATCACTGTCATCTCGATCCGAAAATGATCGCCCGCAACCACCGTTTCAGCGGTATTACCGAGGCATGGCTCGGCGGCGACCATTATAAATGGCGCGCGATGCGGGCCAACGGCGTTTCGGAAGAGTATATAACCGGCTCCCGAAGCGATTACGAGAAGTTCGGGAAGTGGGCCGAAACGGTTCCGTATACGATGCGGAATCCGTTGTACCACTGGACGCACCTCGAACTGGCCCGGCTGTTCGGGATCGACCGGGTGCTGTCGCCCGCTACGGCGCGTGAAATTTACGACGCCTGCAACGCTGCGCTGGCGACCGACGCGTTTACGGCGCAGGCGTTGATGCGGCGGTGCAACGTTCGGGCGGTCTGTACGACCGACGATCCGGTCGATTCGCTGGAATACCACCGCGAGTTGGCTGCCGGCGATTTTGCCGTCCGGGTGTTGCCGACGTGGCGTCCCGACCGGGCGCTGGCCGTAGCCGATGCGGCGGCCTACAACGGATATCTCGCACGGCTCGAAGAGGCGTCGGACGTTTCGATCGGCTCGTATGCTCAGTTGTTGGACGCGTTGCGTAGGCGGCACGACTGCTTCGCAGCGGCGGGATGCCGCCTTTCCGATCACGGGATGGATACCTTCCCGACGGACGATTATACCGAAAACGACTTGCGTCGCATTTTCGATAAAGTGCGCGGCGGCAGCACGCTCCATCCGCAAGAAGTCGCGCAGTTGCAGGGCGGTCTGTTGTTCGAACTGGCCGTGATGGACAGCGAAAAGGGGTGGACGCAGCAGTTCCACATCGGGCCGATCCGCAATCCGAACACCCGGATGTTCCGCAGGCTCGGCCCCGATACCGGCTATGACGCCATCGGCGATAAGCCCTGCGCCGAAGCGGGACACCGTTTCTTTGACCGGCTCGAGTCGCGCGGCGCGCTGGCCAAAACCATTCTGTATAACCTGAATCCGAAAGATTTCGAAGTGTTGGCCGCGATGGCCTATTCGTTCAACGACGGATCGGTGCCGGGTAAGATGCAGTTGGGTTCGGCGTGGTGGTTCCTCGACCAGGAGCGGGGTATGCGCCACCAGATCGACACGCTGTCGGCCTTCGGATTGCTGGGGCGTTTCGTCGGGATGCTGACCGATTCGCGCAGTTTTCTGTCGTACCCGCGTCACGAATATTTCCGCCGTATCCTGTGCGACGTGATCGGCGCCGACATCGAGAGCGGGCGATTGCCGCGTAGCGAGACGGCGTTTATCGGGCAGTTGGTCGAGGATATCTGCTACGGCAACGCCGAGCGTTATTTCGGTTTTTTCGAAAACGATGATAAGCGACAATAGGAAAACGTTTTACGGGCGGGCTACATCGAAACCGATGCCCGCGATGCGACTCTCATAATTCGGAATTGTTAAAAACGCTAAGAATATGTCAAAAGTTGTAACTTTCGGGGAGGTGATGCTGCGTCTGGCGACTCCGGATCGCCTGCGCTTCGGACAGGCCGGTTCGTTCACCGCCACGTTCGGCGGCGGCGAGGCGAACGTAGCCGTTTCGCTGGCCAATTACGGCCTGCCGGTCGAATTCGTAACGCGCGTGCCGAAAAACGATATTGCGGATAGCTGCCTGCGCGAGTTGCGCAAATACGGCGTAGGCACGTCGCATGTCGTGTACGGCGGCGACCGGCTGGGGATTTATTTCCTCGAAACCGGGGCCGTAGCGCGGCCGAGCAAAGTGGTTTACGACCGCGCGCATTCGTCCGTTTCGGAGATCGCTCCGGGCATGGTCGATTGGGAAAAAGCGTTGCAGGACGCATCGTGGTTCCATTGGACGGGCATTACGCCGGCAATTAGCCAGGGGGCTGCCGACGCCTGCCTCGAAGCGATCCGCACAGCCAACCGGCTCGGCATTCCGGTGTCGACTGACCTGAACTACCGCAAAAACCTGTGGAAATACGGCAAGACGGCGGCCGAAGTGATGCCGGCGCTGGTCGAAGGGTGCGACCTGATTCTCGGCAACGAGGAAGATGCCGAAAAAGTGTTCGGCATCAAACCTGAAGGCTTCGATGCCGCATCGACCGGCGGGCGCGTCGACGGCGCGCGTTTCGAATCGGTCTGCCGCCAGCTCACGGCGCGTTTTCCGCGGGCCAAACGCGTGGTCATTACGTTGCGCGGCGCGGTGAACGCCGATCATAACACCTGGAGCGGCGTATTATGGAACGGCCGGGAACTGTTGCAGGCTCCGACCTACGATATCACCGACATCGTCGACCGGGTCGGCGGAGGCGATTCGTTCATGGGCGGCCTGATCTACGGGCTGCTGGCCTACGGCGACGACCGCCGCGCGCTGAACTTCGCGGTGGCGGCTTCGGCGCTGAAACATACGATTTACGGAGATTTCAACCTGGTAACGGTTGCGGAAGTGGAAAACCTGATGAAAGGAGACGGATCGGGCCGCGTCGTCCGCTGACTCGCGCATCGTTCAACCTTAAAAACACGGAAAAATGGCAAGATTTTCAAAAATAGAGACATTGTCGGCGATCGTTTCGACCGGCATCGTCCCGGTATTTTACCACCAATGTCCGCAAACGGCCAAAGACGTGCTGAAAGCGTGCTACGACGGCGGGATCCGCGCGTTCGAATTTACGAACCGCGGCGAATTCGCCCACGAGGTGTTCGCCGAACTGTCGAAATTTGCAGCCGCCGAATGTTCCGGCATGGTGCTGGGCGCGGGTTCGGTTGTCGACGGCCCGACGGCGGCGCTGTACATCCAGCTCGGCGCGAATTTCATCGTTGGCCCGATGTACAACCCGGACGTCGCGAAGGTCTGCAACCGGCGGCTCGTTCCCTACACGCCGGGTTGCGGTTCGGTCACCGAGATCAGCGCGGCGCAGGAGGCCGGCTGCGACCTGTGTAAAATTTTCCCGGCGGGGTGCGTCGGCGGTCCGTCGTTCGTCAAAAACATCAAGGCCCCGATGCCGTGGAGCATGTTGATGGCTACCGGCGCAGTCGAGCCGACCGAAGAAAATCTGTCCGGTTGGTTCCGTGCGGGGATCACTTGCGTCGGCATGGGCTCGAAACTATTCCCAGCCGAGGCGATCGCCGCCGGGGATTGGGATTCGATCGCCGGCAAATGCCGCGAGGCGCTGTCGATCGTCGCCAAATACCGGAAATAACCGAAACTAACTAACCAAACTTCAACCTACGATGAGCAAACTGAACGAAAAAATGACCAATTACCGGTGGGTGATCTGCTCGATGCTGTTTTTTGCGACGACGGTCAACTACCTCGACCGCCAGGTGCTGTCGTTGCTGCAGCCGATCCTTGAGGAGGAGTTTCACTGGACGGATAACGACTACGGTTCCATAACGGCTGTGTTTTCGTTATTCTACGCCGTATCGATGCTGTTCGCCGGCCGTTTCGTAGACCGGGTAGGAACGAAAAAAGGGTATGCGTGGTCGATTGCCGTCTGGTCGCTGGGCGCGGCGCTGCACGCCGTGTGCGGCGTCGTGACCGAGCGGTGGGTAGGTCTCGAAAACGCCGAGGCGTTGCGCCTGGCGCAGGGGGCCGATCTCGTCGCGCAGATCTCGATGGTCAGCGTGACGGCCTTCGTCGTCTGCCGCTGCGTACTGGCGCTCGGCGAAGCGGGCAACTTCCCGGCGGCGATCAAGGCGACGGCCGAATATTTCCCGAAAAAGGACCGGGCTTTCGCGACCGGGATCTTTAATTCCGGGGCGAACGTCGGAGCCATCGTGGCCCCGCTGACCGTGCCGGTAATGGCCGAACTGTGGGGGTGGGAGACGGCGTTCATCGTCGTCGGCCTGGTCGGGTTCGTCTGGCTCGGGATCTGGCAGTTCGTTTACAAGAGGCCGGAAGAAAATACGAAAATGAACGCCGCCGAGCGCGCCTATATCAATCAGGATATCGAGGCGGACGCCGCCGCCGGTCTGGTCGCGGCCGAAGCTCCGGCGCGCAAAATGTCGTTCGTCGAATGCATGAAATACCGTCAGACCTGGGCGTTCGCGTTCGGCAAGTTCATGACCGACGGCGTGTGGTGGTTCTTTCTGTTCTGGACGCCCGCCTACCTGAAGGCGCAGTACGGCATGGTCGGCACGCAGATCGCATGGCCGATCGCGGTGCTCTACACGATCACGGTGTTCGGTTCGGTGTTCGGCGGAAAATTTCCGACCTATTTCATCAACCGGGGTATGAACCTTATGCCGGACGTATGCGGGCGATGCTGATTATCGCGTTTTTTCCGCTCGTGGTACTGTTGGCGCAGCCGCTGGGATACCTTAGCTATTGGGTGCCGATCCTGCTGATTTCGGTCGGGGCCTCGGCGCACCAGGCTTGGTCGGCAAACATTTTTTCGACGGTCGGCGATATGTTTCCGCGTAGCGCGATCGCCACGATTACCGGTATCGGCGGTATGGCGGGCGGCCTCGGCTCGGTATTTATTCAGAAAGGAGCCGGGATGCTGTTCACTTACAGCGGCGACGCGAACCTCGCGTTCATGGGATTCGAGGGCAAACCGGCCGGATATGCGATCGCATTTATCTTTTGCGCCGTAGCCTATGTCGTGGCGTGGTGCGTGATGAAGGCGTTGGTTCCGAAATACAAACCGATCGCCGACCGGTAATTACGCCGGCGGATCGGTTGCTGCATGTCGGCGCACGGCAAACGGACAACGACGCCTTTGCCGTGCTTGCGCTGGCAGCCGAGGGCGATCTATATACGGTTGGCAAGCTGCTCGGACATTCCGATATTCATTCAACACAGGTGTATGCGGATGTGGTAATGGGAACCAAGATAGAGGCAGTAAGCCGGGTTTCGGAATTGCCTGGCATTTTTATTAGAACAGAAACGCGGATTATCTAAATGCATTATTTTGTGCTATGAATAACGGGATTAATAACTGTGATAAGATTGACTTAGGTTTTGTTCACAAAAGAAATGATAGCCCTCTGCGGACTGGATTGCAGTGTCTGTATCGCCCGACTGGGGAAAAATCCGCCTTGTCCGGGTTGTTGGAGCGATGGAGAAGGCAAACCCGAACATTGCGCCCGGTTATGCAAAATTGCGTTCTATGAACATCGCCGGAACTTGGATGACGGCTATTGCGACAAATGTCGGCATTATCCATGCGGACATATCCTCGGAATGGAAGAAAAATATCAGCATGAGTATCCGATGAAGGAATCACTTATGAACAACCTTTCCGAAATGCGCCGATTGGGGATGGATGTGTTTTTGCGAAACGAAAACGCGAAATGACGTTGCTCACATTGCGGCGGCGTCCTTTGCGTCCATACTGGAAAATGCATTGATTGCGGTAACGTGAACTGTTGAGTAAAAGCGTTGCACCGTAGAACCGCGACGCTTTACAGCACAAAAGAGTGTGAGGGGGAACTGTTAAGATTGGCTAAATCGCCAATCTATCTATTAGTTGATAATATCAACTAATATTGCTGCTTTTGTGCCCATAAAAAGAGAGTGAAGCATGAATGACATTCTATTCTTTGTACTGGTCGCCAAAGAATTACAGTTCACGTTTAAGAAACGGATATCCGGGAAGCTGGAGATTCCGGTCGAGTCTTTAGGTGTCCTTATGGCTATACGGCATAAAGCAAGCATGATTCAACAGGAAATCGCAGACACATTAAAAAAGGACAAGTCCGCAATTTTACGCCATATCAATCTGTTTGAAAGTCAGGGATTGATAACCCGTTCAAATACGGCGAATGACAAGCGTATGAATGTCATACAGATAACGGAAAGGGGAAGGCAGCTATTGGTGTCGGCAGATGCCGAATTGGACAGCCTGTCGAACTTTTTGTTTGACGGAGTGAGCAAATCCGACCTGGATATATACGGCAAGGTGCTGACACATCTGAAAAACAAAATCGAGGCCATCAGTCAAAAAAAATAACAAAATGACCGCGCGTCCATTCGTATCCCTTGCGACTTTCGCCACTTTTCTTTGTCTGGCGGTTTCCGGTGTAGCCTTGCAGATGACGAACCACCAGCCGTACACTCCTGCAAAAGTGTTCTTTACAGTCTTGCACAATGTCTCGGCAATCTTCTTTCTGGTATTCTCGATACTCCACATCCTGAAAAATTGGAGAGCCATTAGAGCATATATAAAAGGTAAAGCCGCAGGGAAGATAAGCCGTGAATTTATCGTCTGCTGTATTCTCCTGCTTGTTCTCCTGATTGTCTGCTGGCTGAAAACGGCATACGATACGCGTTACACATATATAACTACCAATAACCAAAATACGCCATGAGTAAGATGAATAAGCTACAACGTATCCATACTCCATACATATGGGTGAACCCCAGAGCGTGTGCTGCCTGCTGGAAATGTATCGACAACTGCCCGCGCGATGTTATTGGCAAAGTCGGTTTCTTGTGGCACAAACACATTGTCATCCGAAATGCCGATAATTGCATCGGCTGTAAAAAGTGTATGAAAAGCTGCCCTTCGGGTGTTTTCAGCGAAAGCATGTCGAATGTCGTGATGAAACTGCTTAAACGTATTTGACAAGAATTATTACCTAATCCGGGGAATCTGCACCATGTCCCATAGCGTTCGTGCCACGGCCATGCTTCGGGCAACTGAAAGTTGATTGATGTTGTCTTCATAATGGAACGGGCTTTATCGTGCTGCGAAAGTACGGTAAAGCCCAGTATGACGAAAAAACAGGGTTTTAAGATAATCTGTACCCGACTATGGAACAGAACCGGAACATCAATCTGTGGGAAATTGTCATAACCCGCATAAAGAAAGGATAGCGGTTTCTGAAAAACAGCCCCTGAGAAGATTGGCGTATCAGTTGAATACGGCTATCCCATTTCTCGATGTCGCGGCCATTGTCAAGCCCCCAGTTGAAACGTGCCGAAACTTTTTTGACGGTATCATGCTTGTTCTGATTCTTAACCGATAATGTCCCGCACAGGTCAAACCATATCTCGCAGCCGGGAAAGTGTTTCAGCAGTTTTTGAAACAGGGATTTGATTTCGTCCTCCCGGAAATACATTACCACACCCTCGGCAATAAAAAGAAATTCAGCCTCCGGATTCGCGGATTTCAGTTCCGCCATCCACTTTTCGTCAAACATTGAACCGGGGACATACGTTTCATTCTCTGCCGGAGGCAAAAGTCTGTCACGGGCAGCGATTACTTCGGGAAGGTCAAGACTGTAATACCTTGCAGAAGATTCTATTGTTGTACGTTGTGTACGGGCATCAAATCCACACCCAAGATTGACAATGATCGGATTGACGTGTGATTTCACATAATCGCGAACCACATTGTCGAGATACCAGGCACGGACATTGCACCCTACTTCGCTGAGGACTGCACCGTCGAACTTTGAATAGTCGTATGGTATCTGCTCAACCAGTCTTTCAGCGACAGGGTCGCGGATGATAGCCTTTTCTCCGCGACGGCTTTCTTTGGCCCGCATATATAGCGGAATAAGGAGCGTTTCAGAAACGGTGTCTGCGAAAAATGTGCTGTTCATTCTTTTTGTCCTTGTTTTGTCAGTTTCCAAGACATTACACAGAGAATGGCGCTGACGATTAGAATAACCGGCAGCAAGGGAAGCTGTACGATGGAAAAATCCGTGAACAGTTCACAGGTGTGGAACAGGTTGAACAACAGAATGAAGGTGGCGAGCAAGCCGTTCAGAATGTTCCATGAGCGGGTTTTCCCATATAGGGATAACAGAATACCGCATACAGGGACAAGATAGCTTATCGACATCATGAATGTAAGCAGTCCTTCGGGAGCATGCCCCGTTTCGCTTATGGCAATGGCCTCATTCCAGAAAAGCGGCATGAGATCGGCAAGCGAATGTAGAGTCAGGCCACACATGACGGCCACCCACAGGATAGCGATTTTGGTATGGCGGCCTGTCCGATTGATGATGTTTTTATCTTCCATTGTAATGATTTGTTAGTAAATTCAAAGTTATACAGGGAAAACAAGGAATGAAATACCCAAAAGTGATGAAATTTAAGCGGCAGAGTAAAAAAACCACCGAAAGCACGGTGAGGTTGGCGAAGTAGTTCTGTTCGGGACGTGTGTCCGATGTGATATGGAATCGTCTTTTCATCCCGTCGCCTACTTAGTCTTATCCGCCAGTCGTAGCGACCTTCAGCCACATCGCCAATTTTCTTATAGGCGCGGTCTGTCTGTAATTCGGTCTGCTTTCCCTTGTCACGGGCAAAGTTCACAAGCCAGTTTCCTTATTTCAGCTTCCGCCTGTTTGGTAAACGGATTCTGCAGCCGTTCTTTCTCCTTTGGCAAGGATGCTTCCAATTTCCGATTCCGGTTCTTGATTTCTGCATATCTGCCGCGCCCTGCGATGTTGGCAAGCCCCGACAGTATGGTGTTGCCGCTTTCCCTGTCAGCCCAGCTGCCCTTCCCGGCAATCTCCTCGTCAAGTTTCGCGCGAGTGCGCTCTTGGGCGCGGTTCTCGATGTCGAGCCATTCAGTCTCAGTCCTCGCCTTCTCCATTTCTGCGACGGCTGTTTCCCGTCCCGCCTCCGCCTGTAACCTACACTACCTAATCTCCGTTAGAAATAGAGTTTTACCCCCATTCCCGGAACAAATGCAAATTTCTCCAGATCGGAACTGATTGTGTAAATGCCCGTGGGCTTTACGTATAGGTTGAACATCTCTGTGATGATGAACTCCACCTGGTACCGATAAATAAAATTAAAGGAAGAGGCTAAACAGTAAAAAAATTCTCTGAAAATTGAAAATCCAAAAGAAATCTCCATGAAGAGTACAAACAAAAAGAGGGCGACTAAAATTTTTTGGTCGCCATCTTTAACAGCTCATACAATGTCTGCCGAATGGATCGTTTCGATCCTCGTTAGGAGATCGGATTATTCGAAGGATTCTCGTATAGGGACGAAATAAAATCCTTCAAGAGTATACCTTATGAAAGAATTAATTAACGTCGGATCAGTTGTTTGACATTGAAAGCCGACGTAAGAAACAGAAAACAGAACCGTTGCCTTTTCGTTACATCGACCTAATTATAAGAAGGTAACAGTCCGATTTTACAGACTGTTACATTGATTTAAAGACGTTCTATTTCGTGGGTTTTCGCTTTGCGGGGCAGCGGTTTGTTTTTACAAAATAATCGCTACCTTCGCACAGTGGTCGAATCTGAAGGACATTGCGGTTATGAGCGGAAAACATACGAAGATCGTTTGGATGGTCTGTCTGGTCGTACTGCTGTTTGCCGGTATGCGGGCTTCTTCGCGGCTCCGGCCGGGAAAAGGGTTTCGGCTGTGTATGCAATCTTATACTTTTCAACGTTTTACGCTCGAACAAGCCATGGACAAAATCTGTGAATTGGGAATAAAGTATCTGGAAATTTTTCCGGGTCAGCGTTTCGGCGGTTACCAGTCCGTCGAGTATGAATGCAATTGGGAAGATTCGGTTCCCGATATCCGGGAATGAATCGTCCGTTTTCGCCGTATTTGCGATAGACTTTAACCGATTTTAAGTGGAAAAGATGAAAATAAAACTGTTTACGATACCCAATATCCTGACGCTTTGTAATTTGCTGTCGGGATGTGCCGCGGCGGTTTTCGCGCTGTGCGTGAACGACCTGCAGTGGGCTTTCTGGTGCGTGGTTGTCGCGGCCGTGTTCGATTTTCTGGACGGTTTCGTGGCGCGTCTTTTGAAATCCCATTCGGCGATCGGCAAGGAACTCGATTCGCTGGCCGATATGGTGAGTTTCGGGTTCGCTCCCGCTGCCGTATTGTATACGATGTATGCGATGACCGGCGGTAGCGACGTCTGGGGTTTCGCCGTGTTCGTCGTGGCGGCCTTTTCGGCCCTGCGTCTGGCGAAGTTCAACCTGGACGAGAATCAGACCACCCAGTTCATCGGCCTGCCGACGCCCGCCTGCGCCTTGTTTTTCGTGTCGGCCGGCTATCTGATGCAGGCGGGGGCTTTTACGGCTCCGGCCTGGGTGATGATCGCCGCCGCAGTCGTTTTTGCGGGTCTGCTGGTATGCAACGTGCCGATGTTCGCCCTTAAATTCACCCATTACCGTTTCGCCGGCAACCGGGTGCGCTACGTATTCGCACTGTGTTCGTTGGCGGCTCTGTGCGCAGCGGGGATTGCGGCGATTCCGTTTATCATTCTGGCTTATATCGTCGTTTCCGTATCGGTGTATGCGTTCCGGACGCAGCGGTAAGCGACCGTCTTCGGATTGCATGAAATTTGCATGTGTAATATTTTTGCTACCTTTGCCGTTATTTCGGGAGGTAATTGCCTGCGACTGATGTTTGGAATATCAAAAGGGTATGCGTTAAAAGTGTTATTCGGGACGGTTTTTGTTCTGAACATTTGTGTCGCATCGGCGCAACGGCCGATTACTTCGAACCAGAACCGCAATCAGTACGGGACTCTTCCCGGACTTAATAACCAAAATCAGAACCAGATGCAGTACGGCAGCATCGGCGGGGTACAGGACAACGACGCCCCCGAAGAGGAGGCCGATACCACCAAAAAACCGCCCAAGATCCGCAAGCCGCTGGAATCCTATTTTTTCAACGATTCGATCCGCGCCCGGCAGAGTTTCGCGTGGAACGTGAACCTCGAGCGAAACGATATCGATATCATCGACGTGGACACTGCGCTGGTCGGTTTCCAGAACGAGTATCCTTACCTCCAGAACAACGTGGGCTCGGCCTACCTGGGCAACTTGGGCGCCGCCTCCGTGCCGCTCGACTATTTCCTTCGTCCGCAGTACCGCAACTTCAGTTTCGCCCAATCTTTCGATGCCTACCTGTTCACTCCGCGACGGGTGCGTTATTTTAATGTCAAGAAGCCGTTTACGCATTTGTCCTATTTTATGTCCGGGCAGACCCGCCGTCTCGAAGAGAGTTTTTGGGGGGCCCATGCGCAGAACGTTTCGCCTTCGACGGGGTTCAACGTCGATTACCGCAGCCGCGGTACGCGCGGGATCTATACGTGGCAGGGTACGCGCGAGCGCAATCTGTCGCTCGCCTTTTCGCATACCGGCAAAAAGTACAGCGTTCATGCGGGCTATATTTACAACATGCAGAACGTTAAAGAGAATGGCGGTATCATGCGCGACGAGGACATTACCGATACGGTCTTTGAAATGCCCGAGTTGATTGAAGTGCGTTTGCAGGATGCCCGCAATCAGCTTAAAAACAATACTTTTTATATCGTGCAGTCTTACGGGGTGCCGTTGCGGAAACTGACCGACGAGGATTTTTCGATCGCTCAGAATTCTTCGTTTTTTATCGGCCATTCGCTGGAACTGAGCAAATTCTATAAGAAGTACACCGATACGAAGGCGAAAAGCGGCGATTTCTACGAGAACTGGTATATCAGTCCCACCCAGAGCGTCGACTCGATGTACGAGCGCGTGCTGTCGAACCGGATTTTCGTTCAGATCCAGCCGTGGGATCGGGACGGCCCCGTCGGGGTGATCAACGCCGGGATCGGCAACGACGCCCACCATTATTACCAGTTCAGCATGGAGGACTACCTGACCAACAGGAATAAGGGGGTCAACAAGAACGGGACTTTCGTATACGGTTCCGTCGAAGGAAAATTCAGGAAATATTTCAGTTGGGACGCCAATATCAAGTACCACCTGTTCGGATACCGCAGCCAGGATCTCGAGCTGGGCGGCGACGTGGCGTTCTCGGTTTACATAGCAGGCAAGCCAATCACTCTGAAAGGCAGCATCGGGCATACGATCAGTACGCCCGACTACTGGACGGAGAACTATTTCTCTAACCACTATGCGTGGAACAACTCTTTTGCGAAAGAGTCTGAAACCCGAATCTCTGCGACCCTGAGCGTCCCGTCCGTAGGACTCGAACTGGGCGCTTATCAGAGCCTTTTGAAAGACAGGATCTATTACGACGCTCAGGCGCTCCCTGCCCAGCACGGGGGCAACGTCAGCGTTTCGGGTTTGTATGCCAGAAAGGATTTCCGCATCGGCGGACTCCATTTGAACCACAGGGTATTGCTTCAGTTTAGTACAGTTCAGGAAGTTGTCCCGGTGCCTCTGGCCAGTGCTTATCTCAGTTATTTTTACGAATTCAACGTGGTGAAAAACGTGCTGCGGCTGCAGATCGGTTTGGACGGACGTTACAATACGGAGTATTATGCGTTCGGTTACAATCCTGCGACGGCGCAGTTTTACAACCAGCGTGAAAAGAAACTGGGAAATTATCCGATGATCGATGTGTTTGTCGCTGCCAAGTGGAAACGCATGCGGATTTTGGCCAAGATGCAGCATCTGAACGACAATTTGTTCGGAGACCGTAACTATTTTACGGTGCTCCATTATCCGCAGAACAAACGGGTCTTCAAAATGGGATTTTCCTGGAGCTTCTACGACTGATGCGTAAGAGCTGCCCCCGAAAACAGTTTTTATGATTTACAAATCGATTGTATCGTGTAAGTTATTTTTGTTCTTCAGTTTATTGATCCTTACCGCCTGCGGCGAACAGCGGCAGGCCGAACTCCCCGAACGGGTACGGCTGACGGTCGCTATGGACGACGACATGCCCGGCTACTTCGTGTTCGGCGGGGAAAATTACGGTTACCAGTACGATCTGTTCAAGCTTATGCCGATTACCGGGGGCTTGAATTGCAGGTTGTGCAAGGTCTTTCCGCATCCGAGCGTTCGGAAAAGCTGGCGCTCGGCGAGTTGGATTTCGTGACCGCGCTTACGGCTCGAATCGCTGCGGCGGAAGTCCCCGCCTCGGTTCCTATTTACAACACATCCTATGTTTTGCTGGCCGATAAGTCCCGCGCTGCCGCGGCGCGCAAGGCGAAACATTTCAACCTCTCGTCTTTCGTCGGCGACGGACGGGTGCTGATCTCCTCGGGTTTTAAAAAATCGAAAACGTACGGCATGTTGCTCGATTCCCTCTCGTCGGCTGCGATTTACGTATCGTCCCGCAACAGTTTCGAAATGCTCGAGGCGCTCGGCGACGGACAGTACGACTACCTGATCTGCGAAATGAGCGAAGCCCAGCTCGGATGCGCGCTGTCCAAAAACGTCGAGCAAGTCTATACTTTCGCCGAGCCGGTTTCGCTGAGCGCGGTCGTTTCGCCGCGGGATGAAGGGTTGCGGCAGGATTTCGAAGCGTGGCTGAACCGTTTCCGCAACAGCGAGGAGTACGCCATGCTGAACTACCTCTATTTCGAAAAAGGGATCGTCCGTCAGGTGGTGGGCCGCGGGCTGGCTTCGTCCCGCGCCGGCGGAATTTCGGCCTTCGACAAACTTTTCAAGGAGATTTGCGAGAAAGAGGGCTACGACTGGCGTTTCGTCGCGGCGATCGCTTACAACGAATCCCGTTTCAATCCGTTCCTGGTGTCGAGCCGCGGCGCGCAGGGCCTGATGCAGATCATGCCGCGGGTGGCCAGGCAGTTCGACGTGCAGGGCAATGTGATGGATCCGGAAAACAATGTGCTGCTGGCGGTGAAGATATTGGGAAAGATCGAGAAGTCGCTGCGTTTCGCTCCCGGAACATCCGAAATGGATCGGATGAAAATCGTTCTGGCGTGTTACAACGGCGGGATCGGCCATGTGACCGATGCGCGGAATCTGGCCCGGAAATACGGCGCGAATCCCGATTCGTGGAACGATGTTTCGGAGTACCTGACCTTGAAGTCCGATCCGCAGTATGCCCGCGACGAAGTGGTGCGCAACGGTCGTTTCGTCGGCCGGCAGACGCTCGCATTCGTCCGCGACGTGATCAGCCGTTATTCGGTCTATTGCCGGAACGTCTCGCGGTAGCGTCCCGTACTGCCGGGTTATGGCTTGTTTAAATTCGGCCGGCGCTGTTTCTTGCGTCGCCGAATCGGTTTTATACGGCGGATCGGTTCATGCCGTATTTGAAAGAGACCGGGCCGGTTTGCGGGAATCCCGTACTCCCGTCGCCGCATTGCTTCCCCGCCGTTTTTCGGGCCGTAATCCGCCGATTTGTAGAATGTCGATAGCTGTTAATGCATTGAATTAAAGCGTTCTGTATTCGATAAAATGGCGGATGCGCTTGTCC
This sequence comes from Alistipes sp. AF48-12, assembly GCF_003477565.1. Classification (NCBI taxonomy): domain Bacteria; kingdom Pseudomonadati; phylum Bacteroidota; class Bacteroidia; order Bacteroidales; family Rikenellaceae; genus Alistipes; species Alistipes sp. AF48-12. The sequence goes on along the minus strand of NZ_QUDJ01000001.1, from coordinate 103,270 downwards.
GGATTCAGCTTGGTCCGATTTTATCTGACTGTTTTGGTTACTTTCTTTCTTTCCGCGAAACGCTGCGACTTTTCCCTGCTTTTTTTGCTGTCCAGAAAGAAGATCAGCGCGAGGGCCGACAGGATATCGACGAACAATAACACATTGATGTTGACAATCGGGGCCAGCAGAAAATTGGCGATGATATAGACGATCTGGATGCACAGGATGAGCCAGAAACTTTGCCGCTGGGAACATCCGATTTGCAGGAATTTATGATGAATGTGATTTTTGTCGGGACAGAACGGGGAGTGCCCGAGACAGATTCGTTGGATGAACAGCCGGGTCGTGTCGAACAGCGGGATGAAGATAATGCTCATCAGCGTTACCAGGGTCAGCTGCGAATTTCCCGTGCCGTTGTTCGCGGAAGCCAGTTGCAACAGCAGGAATGCCGTGATGTAGCCGAGCGTCAGCGACCCGCAGTCGCCCATGAACACTTTCAGCCTTTTGCCGAAGTAGTTGTACCGGAAAAACGCGGCGACCACTCCGACGGTGGACGCGGACAGCAGCGCCAGCATCGGGTTGCCGCTGTGCACCAGCAGTACGGTCAGCGTCAGTAGGGTTACGATGCTCAGCCCCGAGCAAAGCCCGTCCATCCCGTCGATCAGGTTGAAGGCGTTGATAACGACCATGACGATGAGTACGGTCAGCGGCGTCGACATCCAGTCCGGTATGGCGTATATTCCGAAAATTCCTTCCAGGTTGACGATGCGTCCCGCCGGCAATACCAATAGCAGTGCGACGAACAGTTGTACGAGCAGTTTGTATTTGTAAGTCAGGCCGATGATGTCGTCCCAGAGTCCTACGGCGGCGATTGTGATCAGTCCCGTGAAGAAATAGAAAATGGTTTCCTGGTAAATGGTTTCGACGTCCGGCATTCCGTTTCCGCCTATGGTGCATTGTATGCCCCGGATCAGAAAGTAGGCGATCAGCATACCCGGCAGGAACGACACGCCCCCGAGCCGCGGAATCTGCTGCGTATGGATCTTACGCGGATTCGGCGTATCGAAGATGCGCTTTCTTTTGGCGATTAGTATGATGCGGGGGATAGCGACCCGCCCGATCATAAAACTAATGCATGCGCCGGCGATTAAATAAAACAAAGTCGGATTCATAAAGTTGTTTGGTTGTGATAAAGGTAGGCATTTCTCTGTTCGGAACAAAATTATCCGAGCAGGTTGTCTTGATGTTTTTTTTCCCGGAAAAGCGACCGATTATCTTAATCGGTTAGGAAGTTATGAATTATAATCGAGCGTCGGTTTACGATGTTTGTTTCGTATTCGGAATATTCAGGCGAAGTTTTTTTTCAAGGGCGAAGAGTACGTTCTCGCTGCTGTTGCGTCCCGCCATGACGCTGCATACGTAATCTCTTCCCCAACCGTTTTCGCGTGCGACTTCGGCATAGACTCCCCGATGGCGTGCGGCTTCCGAACGAATAGCCGCAATACGCTCCTCTTTTCGTTCAATTCTTTTTTTCATAATCGGCAATATTTGATACCTTTGTTGTAGTAATACGCAAAAATACCCAATTTTTTTGACATAAAAAACAATATTGTCAATTATTTATGTCACCACGATGGATTTAAAAGGGCGGATTAAAATACTGAGTGTGCATTTGGGACTATCCATCCGGGAATTTGAACGCGAGTGCGGATGAAACGGGGGAATATTTCCAACATGACAGGCGCTCTGGGGTCGGACAAGTTGTCGAAGATTATCCAGCGTTTCCCGAGCATCGACCTGTACTGGCTGTTGACCGGGCGGGGGAATATTTTCCGGGACGCTTCCGACGCCGGCGGCAAAACGAACTGCGAGGACGAAGACTTGCCGCTGGTGATCGACAGCATGGTGTCCAACCTGACCAATTATACGGAATTGCAGTTGCGCCAGTTGAAATTGCTGCAAAAACTGATCGATCAGAATAAAAAAGAGCGCGATCCTTTGCAGAATCGATAAAAAACGGTACTTTTGCACCCTACTTACTTCAGTAGGTTGTGTAAAACCAATTAAAAATTACAAAATGCCTGTAAAAATCAGATTAGCACGCCGCGGTAAAAAGGGTTATCCTTTCTACCACATTGTCGTTGCCGACAGCAGGGCGCCACGTGATGGTAAATTCATTGAGAATATTGGGTCGTATAATCCCAATACCAATCCTGCCACAATCACACTCAACTTTGACCAAGCATTGGCATGGTTGCAGAAGGGCGCTCAACCTACCGACACCTGTAGGGCGATTCTTTCCTACAAAGGGGTCATGTACAAGAAACATTTGCTGGGAGGCGTCAGCAAAGGTGCGTTCAGCGCCGAAGTGGCCGATGCCCGTTTTGCCCAGTGGATGGAACAGAAAGCCGAAAAGATCGCAGCTAAGGAGTCCAAACTCAGCGGAGACAAAGTAGCCGATAAGAAAGCCCGGTTAGAAGCGGAAAAGAAAGTGAAGGAAGCCCGTGCCGAAGCCGTTGCCGCCAAGAAAGCGGAAATCGCCGCCGCCGCTGCTGCCGCTGCCGCCGAGTCGACCGAGGCCGAGACCGAAGCGCCTGCCGAAGAACCGGCTGCCGAAGCCTGATTTTTTGCCCGATGCAGGAGCGACGTAAAACGGCGGTCGGCCGTATCGCCAAGTCTTTCGGACTTTCGGGCGAGTTGATGGTCAGTCTGTTCGATACGTTTCCTGCCGATTTTGATACGAAGGAACCGCTTTTTGTCGTGATCGACAAACTGGCGGTTCCTCTTTTTTGCGACCGTTTCGAGCGTCGCGGAAGGCGTAGCGCGCTGGTCGTATTTTCCGATTTCTATTCCGAGAAACGCACGGACGAGTTGATCGGCTGCGAACTTTTCCTGGAGGGGGAGGAGGATGTGCCGGATGGAGAACCGCTGGATCCGGATGCCGATGAATTTTATCCGGAAGACTTGGTCGGATTCGGCGTAATGGTTGATGAGGCCGGGGAGGGGATCGTGACCGGATTTATCGACGGGGAGAATCCGCTGTTCCTGCTGTCGCTGGACGGAAAGTCCGTTTACGTTCCCGTCGCCGACGAGTTTATTACCGAGATCGACGTTGCCGGGCGGAAAATCCGGATGCAACTGCCCGAAGGACTGATCGATCTGAACGATTGATATGCGAAGCGCGCCTGCCGCGCCGTCGAAACGAGTCGGGCGGTCAGCCCTTCTCCGAAACCGGTTCCTCCGGTTTTTCGGGTTCGCTCTGCGAAAGTTTTTTGAAAATCTCGCGTCCGACCCATGCGTCGGTCGCCGCGTAAAGTTGCTGTGCGGGCGTCAGTTGCTGCGCTTCCCAGTTGCTGAGACGCTGGGCTTTCGAGATACGGATGTTCAGCGTGATGGCGGCCAGCTTGCGTAGACTTTTGTCGGTAATCCCGTACCGCGGGGCTATGTTCTGCAATTCCACGAATTTTTTTGGAGGAAACCGGTGCCACGAACGCAGCATCCGGACGTCTTCGTATACGGCGACGCCGACTTTGGCGATCCGGTCGGAAGAGAGTACGCGTTGTACGGATTCGGGCAGCCCGATCAGGTTCAGCCGGAACAAGAAGGCTTTGTCGTCGGCCGAGAGTTGTAGCAGCGCCACCTTGTTGAAATGTCCTTTCGTGAACGACGGCCGGGTCTCCGTATCGAATCCGATCAACGGGAAGCGGCTCAGGTATTCGCAGGCAGCCTCCGCCGCTTCCGGAGTATCGACGACGACGATTTCCCCGGGGAATGCCCCTATCGACAGTTGGTTGATCGCTTCGTTGGTTATGCTTTCCGCGTAAATTTTTCCCATCGGCCGCAAATTTACGGATTTATCCGAAGTTTCCCGTCACTTTCCTCGATTATTTTCTTTTCCCGGAGCAGGACGGTCACGCACTCCAGGATATGACGGATGTCGCGGCGTATCTGCGCTGCGAGCGACCGCACGTCGGCCGGCCCGTCGGACAGCCGGGAGAGGATTTCCCGTTGCAGGGCCTGTTGTCCGGGTGTATCCGTCCCCCTTTTTTTCTGTTCCAGGCAACGGTCGCACGTGCCGCACGGGACTGCATCCGTTTCTCCGAAATAACGCTGTATCAATACGCTGCGGCACTCCGCCGGGTCGGTGGCGTAACGGAACATGCTGTCGAGCCGTTTTTCGGCCACGGCTTTGCGCCGGGCGTAGCTTTCCGGCGAGATCCGGACGTTGGCCACCGGCAAACGCTCTTCGGAAAGGATCAGCATCGGACTTCTTCCGCCCGGAATGTAGCGGATGATGTGCAACTGCCACAATTTCTTAAAAAGTTCGTGCAGACGGGCCACGGTGTATCCCGACAGATGCGCCAGTTCGTCCTCGTCGATCGCGGCGAAGTCGCTGAAAAGTCCCGTGTAACGGCGCAGCAGCACGGTGATCAGGTGGTCGAGTTCCTTGCGGTCGACGCGGATCCGGTAGAGTTCGTCGCGCGGCACGACGAACCGGATCCGCGGCGGGTTATCCGACTCGTCGGTCAGGATCAGGTAGCCGTTCGTCTGTAGGATTTTGATGGCGTTGAGCGCTGTCGGGACGAAAAAGCGGAATCGCGCGGCGAATTCGTAGACGTTGAACGGGTGGACGGTTCCCTTGCCGTCCCCTACGGCGACGGAGAGGTAGTTGAACAGCGCTTCGTATACGTTCAGGATCGTTTTTACGGGCGGAAAGTCGAGTTGCATCCGGCGCGTCGCCAGCGGGGTATCTCCCTCGGACAGCAACAGCACCGCATAAGCCTTTTTACCGTCCCGTCCGGCCCGTCCGGCTTCCTGATAATAGGCTTCCAACGAATCGCACGGGTCGTAGTGCACGACGATTCGGACGTCCGCCTTGTCGATGCCCATACCGAACGCATTGGTAGCGACCATGACCCGCAGCCGTCCCCGTATCCAGTCGTCCTGCCGCGCTGTCCGCATCAGGTATCCCATGCCGCCGTGGTAGAATCCGGCCGTTATGCCGTTTTCGTTCAGGAATCCGGCGATGGTTTCCGTCTTTTCGCGGGTGCGTACGTAGACGATGCCCGTTCCCGGAACGTTGTTCAGGATGCGCAGCAGGTGCTCGTGTTTGTCTTCTGTGTTGCGCACTACGTAACACAGGTTGCTGCGCGCGAAACTCGTCCGCAGGACGTGCGGTTCGCTGAATTTCAGTTGTTGCATGATGTCTTCGGCCACTTCCGGCGTCGCCGACGCGGTCAGCGCCAGCACCGGTATTTCGGGCTGCAACTCCCTCAGCCGGGCGATCCGCAGGTAAGACGGGCGGAAGTCGTATCCCCACTGCGAGATGCAGTGGGCTTCGTCGACGGCCAGCAGCGACACCCGCATTTTGGCGAAACGCGTCCGGAACAATTCGCTGTCGATGCGTTCCGGCGCAATGTACAGGAATTTCACGTCGCCGTAGACGCAGTTGTCGAGAATCCGGTCGATGTCGCGCGGTTGCATACCCGAATGAATCGACTCGGCGAGGATGCGCCGGCGGCGCAGTTGGTCGATCTGATCTTTCATCAGCGCGATCAGCGGCGTCACGACGATGCACACCCCGTCCAAAGCGAGGCCCGGCACCTGGTAGATGACCGATTTCCCGCCTCCGGTAGGCATCAGCACCAACGTATCCCGACCTGCGCAGACCGATTCGATCGTTTCGAGCTGTAACGGACGGAAATCGTCGTACCCCCAGTATCGTTTCAGTATTTGGCGCAGCGTTCGGTCATCGGCGGGCCGGGATTCCTACGGTCTGCCCCAGTGCGATATGCTGCGACGATTTCAATCCGAGCGCTTTGGCGACCTCTTCGCGGTTGACCGTCGAGTGAACCACCACGGCCAGCCCTTCGGAAGCCCCGTACAGGTAGACGTTTTGCGCGATCAGTCCGGCGTCGATACCGGCGGTGACGGCGTTGCCCTGCATGTCGCCCTGCGTCATCCGCATGTAGTCGGCCACGAAGATCAGGATCCAGTCCCCGGTGCGGGTGTACTCCTGGCTGTTGACCTTGCCGCGCAGATCGCCTTCGGCGACCGGAACCAACGCGTGCGCTTCGGCGTCGTAGTGGTAAGCCCCTTTACGACCGATCAGGTAGAGGTCGATCTCCTGGCGGTTCAGCGCCGACGGCGCTGTGCGGCGGCCGTCTTCGCGGTTGATTCCCCAAGCTGCCCACAGCAGGTCGGAGAGCTGTTGCTGCGAAAGCGATTTTTCGCCGTCCATCGTGCGGTTCGTCGCACGTTTCGACAACGCCTCCATCAAAGGCATTCCTCCGGTTTTGGACGGAGCCGGAAGTTTGATGATATTGTTCTGTGCCATAGCCCATGAAGTTAATAACAGTGTCGTAAGTGTCAAAATTGCTTTTCTCATCGGATTCGGACGTTTTGTTCCTACAAATTTAATTTATTTTTTTTACCTTTACTAATGCTAAAACGAACGGACGGCGTCGGACGCGTTCGTCTTCCGTAAATTTTATAAATTGTTTTTCCATGAAAAGAATACTTGCTTTTTTGTCGCTGGTCGTTTTGTGCTGCGCCGAAGCATCCGCTCAGACGCCGCAGCCGTTGTATCCGGACGGGAAGTTCGACGGCGACAACGGACTCGACTCTTCGGTCACGGCCGATCGCGACGGCGTCCGTTTCGGCGTTGCCGTCCCGGATTATTTCCTGTTCCGTCCTGCGCCGGACAAGGCGAACGGACAGTGCGTCGTCGTCCTGCCCGGGGGCGGTTACGGTTGTGTTTGCTACCAGCGCGAGGGGATCGACGTAGCCCGCTGGCTGAACGAAAACGGAATTACGGCCGTCGTCCTGCGCTACCGGATGCCGAACGGACACAGCGAAATACCGCTGACCGATGTGCGCCGAATGTTTCGCACCGTGCGCGAAAATGCCGCCGAATGGGGAATCGACCCGTGCCAGGTCGGCGTCATGGGCTTTTCGGCGGGGGGGCATCTGGCGGCCTCGGCTCTGACGCTGTTCGAATTCAGTTACGCGCGTCCCGATTTCGGGATACTGATCTATCCGGTGATTACGATGCAGGACGGATTCTCTCACGGGGGAAGCCGCGATAACCTGATGGGCAAAGATCCGTCCGAAGATCTGATCCGGAGGTTTTCGACCGAGCGGCACATCGTTGCCGCCACGGAACATACTCCCGCCACTTCTCCGTGTTTCATCGCGCTGAGCAGCGACGACGAAGTGGTTCCGACGCGCAACAGTACGATGTTCTACGATTCGCTGTGCTCGAAAGGCGTTCCCGCCGAACTGCACGTTTATCCCACCGGTCGTCACGGTTGGATCGGCGACTTCGTCTATTGGGACGAGTACCATGCGTCGCTGTCCCGCTGGCTAAAGCAATTGCGAAAGAAAGCCGCGGCGGCCGATACCGCCTGTCCGAAACTTTCTCGGTAGCGGAGAACGGCCGTTTTGCGGATTGTAATGCCGACCGGTACGGTTCTCAGACCGGAGATTTCGATTACGTCTGCCGTTTCAGCGGGTAATGCCGGAGGCGTCCGCGCCGGACAGCGGCCGAACGGAATCGGGATTTTCCGAGTTTTCGCAAAAAATGCGGTAAACTTGGAAAATCGAAAATCTTTGTTTACATTTGTCTTATCGAAAAGGTTCTGACCCCCCGACAGGGGTCGGGATTTTTTCTTTTTGTTAACGCAAACGAATCGATGAAACCGAAGACACGATTTTATGTTTATGTGGCATTCCTGCTGCTCTCGGTGTTTTGCCTCGGGGGAAGCGTGGTGTTGTGTCTGTTCGACGGGGAGATGCGCAATTACCTGACCGTGCTGATCCTGTCGTGTTGTGCGGTAACTTTTCTTTACCTGCTGCGGCAGATGCTCAATCTGAACGATAAAGGTTGAAAAGCCGCGGCGTGAATTCCTGAAAACATTTAAACTCAATCATTATTATTATGGCATCAAACGTTGTTTATTTAACCGAAGCGGGTTTACAAAAGCTGAAAGACGAACTGGATCACCTCCGTTCGGTCGAGCGTCCTGCTATTTCCGCCGCGATCGCAGAAGCCCGCGACAAAGGCGATCTGTCGGAGAATGCAGAGTATGATGCGGCCAAAGAGGCTCAGGGCATGCTTGAGATGCGTATTGCCAAGTTGGAGGATACCGTTGCCAATGCAAGGGTGCTCGACGAATCGCGTATTGACACCAGTACCGTTCAGATTCTGAACCGCGTAACTCTTAAAAATATAACCACCGGGAAGGTCGTGGAGTACACCCTGGTTTCCGAAAACGAGGCCAACCTGAAAGAGGGCAAGTTGTCGATCGGTACCCCGATCGCACAGGCGCTGCTCGGACACAAAAAGGGCGAAGAGGTCGACGTTACCGTTCCGTCGGGCGTGCTGCGTTTCGAGATACTGAATATTTCGATCTGACCGGTTGGGTTTCCTGAATATATTTACGGATCCGGTCGATTTCGACCGGATCCGTTTTTAATTAATTTATAATCTGTTTTTTAGGGATAACCCGTTGTCCGAGATAACCGTCCTGTTTGTTGCCTGTTAAATTAATTGTCGATTTCTTTTTTGTATAACTCCCACAATTTGTCGTTGTTGATGGGCGATCCGATTAGACGTACACGATTGTTTTTATCTAAAAGTAACGTATGATAAGCGGATTCTTGAGGTAATCCGTTTGCTGAAATAAAATTAGAGATTGAATCGTAAATTACAGGAATATCCGGCAAAGCTTCACGGATGTAATGTTCAGTTAAATTTCTGTTTTTGCTCTGTACGATAAATATAAAAGACGGATTTTTATCGAGTAGTGACAATTCTTTCTTTTTCAGGAACCATTCTTCCAGCCTCCAGGAACAGCGCTCACAATCTGATGATTCGGCGAATATTACGATTTTAAAATGGGATGTATCCATCATGTCGGAGATTAGCGTATCTTTCCCATTGATGCAATAGGAATGGTTTTTAATTAAAATTTGCTTGTCGAGAATCTTGTCGAGTAATTCAGGCGCATCTGTGCGATTATTATTTACGCAGGCAAAAAGAAGTATGTTGGTTAATACGACAAAAATTATTTTCATTTCAAATGATAGGTTATCAGGACTCCGTCGCCTTTGTCCATATGTTTTTTTACTGAATCCGGTAATGTACATAATCCGTTTTTCATCTGAAAAATATAAGTCGAATAATCATAAAGTGAAAAAATCTGATTGTCGAAATAAGCCAGTGGTTTTTGCAAAAAGCGGGATGTATCTTTGATTATGTTCGTGCCCACCGCCGTTTGGCGATTCAGATCGTATATGAAAGGCTGTCCTCCGTATTTATCTTCATTGAATTGTCCGATCATATATTTGGGTGTCATGATCGGTGTTTCGCTCAGATAATGAAATCCGGATAGTCTTTCCGGGTCGTTTTTTGCCTCTAGTGGGGCTTTTCTGTTTTTGAAATCGATGTGATAAACTTTCACTGAATCCGGCGCTTTTCTGTCGAAAACGGCTATGGAATCTGAAACCAGCGTATTAAAGACGAAATATCCCTTGGAATGAGTTAAATACGAGAATCGGGATAAGACGCTACAGTCGTTTTCATTTGTCGGGAAAATGCTGTTTTTGATATTCATATCCGAATCGGTAATATATATGCGGTAAGGTTGTTGGCCGGGAGAAAGGATGGCGCCGTCGACTACAGCCCATGAAAAAATGTAATTTCCGTTATCGAAAACAGCCATATCATAAACAACAAACGGTAGAGTTTTCTTTGTGATGAAGTTCCCGTTTTGGATGTCATGTAGCAACAATTCGTGTTTAATATTGTCGATCAGGTAAATAAATTTGTCGTCTACGGTAAAATTGCGAAGTTGGATATACTCTTTCGGCCCGCGCCCCCTGTTCCCTGTTTTGTATAGAAATTTCCCGTTTCTGTCAAAAACCAGTACTTGGTTTCGGCCTATAAAATCAAAAATAAAGATTTTATCGTTTTTTACGATTAATTTATCGATTTCTCTAAAAAGACCGTCCGGATGGGCTTCCAATAAAATATATTCTACGGTGTCGATATAGTTCGCTGCGGTACTATCCTCTTGTTCGATCCAGGAAAGATTTTTTTGATCGTTTTGCGATATCGTATTTGGTTGTTGAGTACAGGCAGAGATGCTGGATAAAATTATGCAGGGTAAAATTGTCTTTATAAAATAGTTCATCATGAGATAATATTATTTATGCTTTAACAACAGAGACAGATTTTTATATCTGTCTCTGTTGTTTATATTCGATTAACCGTGTAAATTGCATGGACGGCGTTCGCAATGTGTACCCGTTCCTTGACAGGTTACAACCGTTGTCTGGCAATAGATTGGTTTCCCTTTTTTGTCATAGCCGATAAGAGCGCCGCAAGTAAAACTCATAGGAGCTCCTTTGTCTGAAGATGATTCATCTTGACTTAGAGCCTCTATATCTCCCACCAGTAGATCATATTTAGTATTTGCCGGTGTGGAAACGTTGTAAAAAGTTACTGCCGCAACACTAAATGCGACTGCTAAAAATAAATTTCGTTTCATTTAATAGTTTTTTTAATTAATATGAATTAAATTTTGTTTGAAATAAAATCGAGAAATACGTAATTTCTCCGTCTGACTGTTTGTTTTGCTATACACATCCTTTTTGTTAATTTATAGAATGTGATTTTGATTTGCTAAATTATAATTTTTTTTGTAATTATTATTGTTTGAATTGTTTTGTGCTGTAAATTAGACTAAAATTAGCATAATGGCTGAATGTAGTAAGTAGTAACCAACAAAAAAGTGCCGAAATTGTTTCCGACACTTTTTCTTTAGCTGGTTTGTCCGGGAGGCCCGGAGAAAGCGCTATTTCACTGTTTTAACGATTTTTTCGAATGCTGCGGCGTTGTTCATAGCCAGATCGGCCAGGACTTTCCGGTTGAGCCGGATTCCTTTGGCGTTCATCTTACCCATGAATTCCGAGTAGGTCATTCCCTGACCGCGGACAGCGGCGTTGATACGCTGAATCCACAGGCTGCGGAACTGACGTTTTTTGTTCTTGCGGTCTCTGTACGCATAGGTGAGACCTTTTTCTACGGTGTTTTTGGCGACCGTCCATACATTTCCCCTTGAACCAAAGTTACCTTTGGCAAGTTTCAAAACTTTTTTTCTTCGGGCTCTGGATGCAACTGCATTTACTGACCTTGGCATAATTGTAAAGTTTTACGAGCGGTTAGCGGCATGGTTCTCCCACACTCTTCGGGGCTAAGTCACTCTTTGTTTGACATTGATGTAAAACGCGCGGCGGTTTATTTAACCAGCAGCAGTTTTACGTTGGCTTCATCGACCTTCGAGATCAGTCCCGAGTAGGTGAGATTCCGTTTTTGTTTTTTCGTTTTCTTCGTCAGGATGTGACTTTTGAAAGCATGCTTTCTTTTGATCTTTCCTGATCCGGTGAAGTCGAAACGCTTCTTGGCACCGGAATTGGTTTTCATTTTCGGCATTCTACTAAAAATTTTAATGTTAAACAGCCTTCAAAGGTAGGAATTAATCCCGGAATAAAAAAATCCCGTTTTTACGAAATATTTTTCGACTTGAGTGATTTTTAATTAAAGTTATTTTAATCAGATGTTTATGAGGGATGGCTCCGTCGTTGTTCCGGTATCGTATTTTCCGATCGCCCGATAAAAATTTCCGATTTGCAAGAACCGGGCGAAATGCTTATTTTTACGTCACCAACCAAATCGGAATCGAGTCATGGAAGAAAAAATTCTCAAAGCCCTTCAGGAAAAGGGTGCGATGCGTCCCGGCGACATCGCGGCTGCTGCCGGCGTCGAAAAAGCCGAAGCCGACAAAGCGATCAAAAAACTGGTCAAAGAGGGCAAGGTCTACTCTCCGAAACGCTGCTTTTACGACATTCAGAAGTAGCGGCATGAACAGATTGATCTTGTATCTGTCGGCGCTGATCCTGTTGTTCGGCGCCGATAGTCTCGTTGCCCGCAACCGTCCGCTGAACATAGGTTCCTACAACATCCGTTGCAACAACCCCGGCGACGGCGAAAATGCGTGGCCGAACCGTAAGGAACGGGTTAAAGCGCTGATTTTATTTCATGAGTACGATGTCGTCGGCGTGCAGGAGGCCCGTCCCGAGCAGATGGAAGACCTGCAACAAATGCCCGGTTTCGCGTCGGTCGGCGTCGGCCGCGACGGGGAGGCGGGAGGCGAGTTCTCAGCGATTTTCTACCGCGTCGACCGGATTCAGGTACTCGACAGCGGAACATTCTGGCTCTCCGAAACGCCCGAAAAGGTGTCGAAAGGCTGGGACGCCGCTTTGAACCGGATCTGTACGTGGGCCAAGATGAAGGACCGCGCCACGCGTCGGGTGTTTTACTTTTTCAATACGCATTTCGACCATATCGGTCCCGTGGCGCGGCATAAGTCGGCCGAACTGCTGGTCGCCCGGATCCGCGAGACGGTCGGGGAGAAGTATCCGGTCTTTTGTTCCGGCGATTTCAACTCGGGGGCCGGGAGCGATCCGGTCGAGGTGATGCTGAGCGCTTTTTCCGATGCGGAAGCCGTGTCGCAGACGCCGCCCTATACGCCGGGTTGGAGTTACACCGATTTCGGGGTGAAGGTTCCGGAGCGGTTGATGAAAAAAGGCAAGATCGACTTCCTGTTCGTCAACGACCGCGTGACGGTGCTGAAATTCGGCATCCTGACCGATTCGGACGGGCGCAATCATCCGTCCGACCACTTTCCCGTCTTTGTCGAAGCGTTGTTGAAATAATCACGGCGGCGAACGGGGAACTGTAAAAATGGGAAAACTGCTGGTTTGGATTATGATTCTGGGAAGCGTCGCCTCCTCCGTCGCCGCGCAAAAGCGCAGCGATCCGTTCTTTTTTATCCAACTGAGCGATCCGCAGTTGGGATTTATCGACGACAACCGTTCCTACGCCCGCGAGACGGAGTTGATGGAGCTTTTTACCGATGCGATCAACCGGCTGCGGCCCGCGTTCGTGGTCGTGACGGGCGATATGGTGCACGACCTGAACGACGCCGGACAAGTGGCCGAATTCGACCGGTTGATCGCCCGGATCGATCCGGCGATCCCGGTCTATTTTACGCCGGGCAACCACGACGTGGGCAACGAGGCAAGAGACCGGCTGGTCGAGGCTTATATTAAAAAGTACGGTTACGACCGTTTCGCATTCGCACACCGCGGCGCTTACCTGATCGGGTTGAATACGCCGGTCGTCTGGGCCGATTGTCCCGACCGCGAGCGGAAGCAGTGGAGATGGCTCGCGGCGAAACTGAAACGCTCCCGGAGGTATGGCCGTACGATCGTGCTGGGACATCATCCGTTTTTTCTCGAATCGGCCGATGAAAAGGACCGTTACGAAAATATCCCGTCCGTTCGCCGCGGAAAGTACCTCGACCTGTTCGCGCGGTACGGCGTGGACTGTTACCTGTCCGGGCACCTGCATTTCTGCGCTTCGGGTTCGTTTGGGGGCGTGCGATTCCATACCGCCGGGGCCGCCGGTCGGCCGCTGGGCAACGACCGTTCCGGATTCCGGGTCGTAAAAGTTTTCCCGGAGAAGATCGAAACCGTCTATTACGGTTTCGACCGGCTGCCGGAGCGGATCGACGGATTCCCGGCCGGGAATTAGAGCGCGGGTGGGGAATTCTCAACATTTTTTCGTTACTTTGCAGACTGACATTTATTAGCTTATCCGCATGGAGTCTAAACAAGCCCTCAAACGATGGATGCCGATATTGGTGGCGCTGGTCGTTTTCGTCGTGATCAACCTGTTCTATTTCGCCCCGCAGTTCGACGGGAAAGTGCTGGCTCAGCACGATATTCTGCAATATAAGGGCAGTGTCGAAGACATTATGCAGCACCGTGCGAAGTATGGCGAAGATCCGCAATGGGAAGGCAATATGTTCAGCGGGATGCCGGCCTACCTGATCAACGTACAGTACGAAGGCACGATCATCAAGACGCTGGCCCGCGTATTTTATTTCCTCGGACAGCCCGCTTCGCTGATTTTCATTGCGATGGCGATGTTTTTCTTCATGCTGTTGTGTATGCGGTTCAATCCGTGGATCGGAATCGTTCCGGCTCTCGCTTACGGTTTTTCGACCTATTTCTTCATCATTATAGGGGCCGGACACATTACAAAGATGCTCGCGCTGGCCTTCGCTCCGATGCTGTTCGGCGGCGTGTATTACGCGTTCCGGCGGAATATGTGGATTGGCGCCGCGCTGACCGGTGTTTTCGCCACGATCGAAATCGGGGTCAATCACCCGCAGATTACCTATTATTTCTTATTTATTTTGATTGCTTTCTGGGTCAACGAGTTGGTGCTTTCGATCCGGGAAAGGATATTGCCGCATTTTGCCAAAGCGACCGGACTGCTGGCGCTGGCGGCCGTGCTGGCCGTAGGGAGTAATGCGGGAATGCTTTATTATATCGACAGCCATTCGTCCGAGACGATGCGCGGCGGTAGCGAACTGACTTCCGCTGACGGGAAGAAGCAGGACGGACTCGGCCTGCAGTACGCTACGGCGTGGAGTTACGGTAAGGCGGAGACTTTCAACATGCTGATTCCGAACCTGTACGGGGGAACTTCGCAAGGCGGGTTTTCGCAGGACGGGGAGGTCGCCGGGGTGCTGAGGAATTACCGCGCCGACGTTTCGCAGGTTCCCGCGTACTGGGGGCCCCAGCCGATGACCAGCGGCCCCGTTTACCTGGGGGCCGTGGCGTTGTTGCTGGCCGTGCTCGGCATGTTCGTGCTGCGCGGGCGTTCGAAATGGTGGGTGTTCGTCGTGACTCTGCTCGCGGTGCTGTTGTCCTGGGGAAGTAATTTTATGGGATTCACCGAGTTGTTTTTCAACTATTTCCCGATGTACAATAAGTTCCGCACCGTGTCGATGATCTTGGTGATCGCCGAATGGAGCGTGCCGTTTCTGATGGCCGTCGTGTTGCAGCGGCTCTGGTGCGGCGAACTCGACCGGCAGCGGTTGATGAAAGGACTTCGATCGGCGGTGCTGACGGTCGGAGGAATCGCGTTGCTGTTCCTCGTGTTCGGCGGCGCGCTGATGTCGTTTTCCGGTCAGGGCGAAGATCAGCTTCCGCAGGAGGTGGCTTCGGCGATGCGTTCCGAGCGCGCCTCGATGATGCGGGCCGATGCGTTCCGTTCGTTGCTGTTCGTGCTGTTGGCGGCCGGCGTAGTCTGGGCGTTCGCGGCGGAAAAGATCAAGAAGACGGCTTTCGTGCTGCTGCTCGGCGTGTTGGTGACGGCCGATATGGTGCCCGTCAACCTGCGCTATCTGAACGGCGACACATTCGTTTTGCCGAACCGGGCCGAAATCCGTCCGACGGAGGCCGACCGGCAGATCCTGGCCGACTCGACCGGCGAGCCCGGATACCGGGTGCTGAATCTTTCGGTCAGCACGTTCAACGACGCTTCGACTTCCTATTTCCACCGTTCGGTCGGCGGCTACCACGGAGCCAAGCTGCACCGCTACCAGGATCTGATCGACCGCCATCTGTCGAAGATGAATATGAACGTGTACAATATGCTCAATACGCGCTACGTCATCGTGCCGGATCAACAGACGGGCCGGTTATCCGTGCAGCATAATCCGGAAGCCAACGGCGCCGCCTGGTTCGTCGATTCGGTAGCTTTCGTCGAAACCCCCGATCTGGAGATCGATGCGCTGACGACGACCGATACCAAACGGGTGGCCGTAGTCGACGAGCGCTTCGCCGATGCGTTGCAGGGAGTCGTGCCGGCGGCCGACTCGACTGCGTCGATCCGGATGACCGAATACAGGGTCAATCTGCAACGTTACGAATATACGGCCCCGGCGGAAGGGGTCGCCGTATTCTCCGAAATTTATTATCCGCACGGATGGACGGCCTATGTCGACGGCGAAGAGGCGCCCTATTTTCGTGCCGATTACGTGCTGCGGGCGATGGCGTTGCCGGCGGGAAACCATACGGTCGAGTTCCGTTTCCGCGCTCCGCACTATGCGGCGCTGACGGCCGTTACGCGCGCCTGTTCGCTGTTGCTTTTGGCCGGGCTGGTCGCAGCCGTCTCCGTCGCGGCGGTACGCAAACGCAAACAAACGGAAAATAGCTGATTAGGTTATGGCTGTAAACAATAACAGGAAAATCAAACGCAAGGTTCGGAATGCCTACATTATTTCGACGGTCAGCATCGCGCTGGTGCTCTTTCTGCTCGGCGCGGTGGGATACCTGATCCTCGGCGCGCTGAACGCTTCGAACCGGCTGAAAGAGAACGTGTCGGTGTTCGTGATGCTGAAAGACGGCATTCCGGAGGAGACTTCCGCTGCGGTAAAGCGGCAGTTGGAGACGAACCCCGCGATCCGGGAAGTGAAATTCATTCCGAAAGACCAGGCGGCGGCCGATTTCCAGGCCTATCTGGGAAGCGATTTCGTCGAATTTCTGCAGACGAATCCGCTGCCGGATTCCTACGAGGTGAAACTGGACGGACGTTCGGCCGAAACAGGGGCGCTGTCGGCCCTCGAGAAGCAGGTCATGTCGTGGGACGGGGTCGACGAGGTGGTCTACCAGCGGAACGTGATCGAGCAGGTTACGTCCAACATCAATAAATTCAACCTGGTGCTGTTGCTGTTCGGCGGCGCGCTGCTGATTATTTCGCTGATCCTGCTGAACAATACGATCCGCGTTACGATTTTCTCGAAACGTTACCTGATCCATACGATGAAGCTGGTCGGGGCCACGCGCTGGTTTATTACGAAGCCGTTCCTGGGCGGCAGTATCTTGCAGGGAATCTATGCCGGGCTGATCTCGTGGGCGATGCTGGCCGTGATGATCGCCGGGCTGCACGAAGGGCTGCCGGAGGTGAAGTTCGTTTCGGATCAGTTGCAACTGCTGTTCATTTTCGGGGCGATGATGGTGGGGGGTATCCTCATTTCGCTGGTGTTCACCGCTTTCGCCGTTCGTAAATTCCTGCGGATGCGGACCGATAAGTTGTATTTGTATTGATTTTTTCGGAATCCGGCCCGGTTTTACAATGATTGCCGGCCGGTTGCGTTATATTTTAGAGCATAACAGGCGGCGGGCCTGCCGTCATAAACACGGAGAACGGATGAAAAAAAATGAGAAAAACACGACGGACGCCGGAAAATCGAACCGGATGCCGTTGACTTTTACCAATTATAAGTTGATGCTGATCGGCTTTGCCGTGATCGTCCTCGGATTTATCCTGATGAGCGGCGGCGGCAGCGACGATCCGAACGTGTTCAACGAGGATATGTTCAGTTTCCGGCGCATTACGCTCGCTCCGCTGTTGGTGCTGGGCGGTTTCGCCTTCGAGATTTACGCTATTATGAAGAAACCGAAAAAGGAGGAGTAACCGATGGAGGTGTGGGAAGCGGTCGTCTTGGGGCTGGTACAGGGACTTACGGAGTTTTTGCCGGTGAGCAGTTCCGGCCATTTACAGATTTTCAATACGTTGTTCGGTCTTCAGGGCGAAGAGAACCTGACTTTCGCCGTCGCGGTGCACGCCGCTACGGTATGCAGCACGATTGTGGTTTTCCGCAACGAACTGGCCCGGTTGATCGCCGGATTTTTTCGTTTCCAGTGGAACGACGAAACGATCTATATTTGCAAAATAATGCTTTCGATGGTACCGGTGGCGATCGTCGGATTTTTCTTTAAGGATTATGTGGAGGAACTTTTCGCATCCGGATTGTTGGTCGTGGGGATTTCGTTGCTGATTACGGCTGCGCTGTTGTCTTTCGCCTATTACGCCCGTCCCCGGCAGAAAGCGGAAATTTCGTTCAAGGATGCTTTCGTAATCGGGCTCGCGCAGGCTTTCGCGGCGATCCTGCCCGGTCTTTCGCGTTCCGGATCGACTATTTCGACCGGACTGATGCTCGGCGACCGCAAGGAAGAAGTAGCCCGGTTTTCGTTCCTGATGGTGCTGATCCCGATTCTCGGCGAGGCATTCCTCGATGCGATGAAGGGCGGGTTCCACCCTTCCGAGAGCGGAATTTCGGCCGTTGCGCTGCTGGCCGGTTTCGTTACGGCCTCGTGTCGGGATTCATTGCCTGCCGCTGGATGATCGGGATCGTGAAGCGGGGCAAGCTGATCTATTTTGCCGTGTACTGCCTGTTGGTCGGCGCGGCGTCCATCGTCTATTCGCTGGTCTGAATCCGAATTGAACAGTCTTAAAAAAATTTCGTTTTGAAACAACCGCTTTCTGCCGATCTGCCCTTTGCCGAAGGGTATGTGCTTCCTATCGACAAACCCCTTGGGTGGACCTCTTCGGACGTCGTCCGAAAAATCAAGGTAATGATGCGCCGGCTGGGACATCGCAAGATCAAGGTCGGACATGCCGGCACGCTCGATCCGCTGGCCACCGGCATCCTGATCGTGTGTCTGGGACGCGCGACCAAACAGGCCGAAGCGTTGCAGGCGCAGCCGAAAGAGTACCTGACGACGCTGGCGTTGGGGGCGACTACGCCCAGTTTCGATATGGAACACCCGGTCGACCGGACTTTCCCCTACGAACATATTACGCGGCAGATGCTCGAAGAAGCCCTGCGCACGATGGAGGGCGAACAGATGCAGTTGCCTCCGGTCTATTCGGCCAAGTCGATCGATGGCAAACGGGCCTACGAATACGCCCGGCAGGGGACGGAAGTGGAGATGCGCCGCGCGCCGGTTACCGTGTACGGGATGCGGCTCGAGTCTTTCGAACCGCCCCGGGCGACGCTCCGTATCCGGTGCAGCAAGGGAACTTATATTCGTTCGATCGCCCGCGATCTCGGTGAAAAGCTGGGCAGCGGGGCCTACTTGACGGCGCTTTGCCGTACCCGTAGCGGCGATTTCACGCTGGAAGACGCCTATACGCTTCCGCAGGTGCAGGGGCTGCTGTTTCCCGATCCGGATGGAACGGAGGACGTGCGCCGGTAGGCCGGAGGCTCCGTTCGTGCGAAAAAGATCGGCGCAGTGAAACAAAAGCCAAAATTTTGCGTATAAATAGTATTGTCCCGTTTGAATTTGCAGATTCCAAAGTTCATTTCAATAAATAATGAAATTATCTCAGTATAATTACAATTTCACGGCCGATATGTTGGCCAAATATCCGGCCGAGTGCCGGGACGAATCCCGGCTGATGGTGCTGAACCGCAAAACCGGAAAAATCGAGCATCGGGTTTTCAAAGACGTAGTCGATTATTTCAAGCCGGGGGATATTTTCACTTTCAACGATACCAAGGTGTTTCCGGCCCGCCTGTACGGCAACAAAGAGAAAACGGGCGCCGAGATCGAGATCTTCCTGTTGCGCGAGCTGAACCGGGAACTCCGGTTGTGGGATGTTCTGGTGGATCCGGCCCGCAAGATCAGGATCGGAAACAAACTCTATTTCGGCGACGACGACCTGCTGGTGGCCGAGGTGATCGACAATACGACTTCCCGTGGACGGACGTTGCGTTTCCTATTCGACGGCGATTACGACGAATTCAAGGCCGCCCTGTTCAAACTGGGCGAGACGCCGCTGCCCAAGTGGATCCGTACGAAGGTTGAGCCGATCGACGACGAGCGTTACCAGACCATATTCGCCAAAAACGAAGGAGCCGTAGCTGCGCCGACAGCCGGCTTGCACTTCAGTAAGCACCTGCTCAAGCGAATGGAAATCAAAGGAATCCATATGGCTTTCCTGACATTGCACGTCGGCCTCGGAAATTTCCGGACGGTGGACGTAGAGGATTTGACCAAGCACAAAATGGATTCGGAACAGGTGATTATTCCGCAGCAGACTGCCGAACGGGTGAACGAAGTCAAGGATGCGGGCGGCAAGGTTTGCGCGGTCGGTACGACGGTGATGCGTTCGATCGAGAGTTCCGTGTCTACCGACGGCCGGCTGAAGCCGTTCGAAGGCTGGACCAACAAGTTTATATTCGAACCGTACGAATTCAGCGTGGCCAACTGCATGATCACCAATTTCCACCTGCCCTATTCGACGCAGTTGATGATGGTGGCGGCTTTTGCCGGTTACGACCTGTTGATGGACGCTTACGAAGTGGCCCGTACGGAGGAATACCGTTTCGGGACCTACGGCGATGCCATGCTGATCCTGTAAACGGGCAAAAAAGCCGTTGCGCAGCACGGTAATCGTAAAAAAAATAGTATCTTTGTATCAGGTCTCAAATCCTATTGATGAAAAATTCGTACCAATGAGTAACTGCAAAATTCTTTATGTCTGTCAGGAAATAACTCCGTATCTCCCTGAAAGCGATATGTCCGTTTTATGCAGAACGCTCTCCCAAAATATGCAGGAACGAGGAAATGAGATTCGAACCTTCATGCCGCGTTACGGTTTGATCAACGAACGGCGCAACCAGTTGCACGAGGTGATCCGCCTGTCGGGAATGAACCTGATCATCGATAACAACGACCATCAGCTGATCATTAAGGTCGCTTCGATTCCTGCGGCGAGGGTGCAGATCTATTTTATCGACAACGAAGATTATTTTCACCGCAAGGCGATCGTCCGCGACGAGAACGGCGTTTTGTTCCCGGACAACGACGAGCGGGCCATCTTTTTTGCCAGGGGGGTGCTGGAGACGGTCAAAAAACTGCGCTGGACGCCGGACGTGGTGCACTGCCACGGATGGTTCTCTTCGATCGTGCCGGTTTACCTGCGCAATCTGTTCGCAGACGATCCGATATTCAAAAAAGTGAAGATCGTCGTTTCGCTTTACGACGATGCGTTCGAAGGAGAGCTGGACAAAAAGTTCAAAGCCAAGATACAGGGCGAGGGCGTGCCTAAAAAATATCTCGATTATCTGGACGATCCCACATACGAAAACCTGATGAAGTTCGTTATCAACTATGCGGACGGCGTAATTTTCGAGACGCCGGAGCCTGCTGCGCCGATCGTGGATTTCCTGCATGAAAAGAAAAAGCCTTTTCTGGAGTTCCAGGATAAAACGACGGCAGAATATCTGGATCATTATCAGGCGTTTTACAACAAAATACTCGCAAATGAATAGGCCGAATCGAAGAGGGATCGCAGCGACATTGTTGCTCACGGCAGCCATCTTGTTTTCTTGTACGAAAGTGGATAATCAGTTCGGGGACGATTTCATTCCCGACGACGAGCAGATGAAGGTCTGTCTGGACACTTTGCGCGGTATCGACACTTACCTGACCGAGTCGGATTCGTTCCCGACGAGCGGAATGGTCTACGGTTATATGGGATCGGGTTGGGATCCGGTTTTCGGCCGGACGAAAGCCTCTTTTTGCGCCCAGTACAACATGAATTATTTTACGACGGGCAGCGAAATGTTCGGTATCGCGCCGGTGTTCGACTCGTTGATGTTGTGGCTGACGTTCAACGGTTCGTTTTACGGCGACTCGAGCAAAACCCAGAAATTCAATATCTACGAACTGACCGGGTACTTGGACAGCGATACGACTTATTATGCCGATTTCGACCCGTCTTCCATCGTGAGCGACAAGGTGCTGTTCAGTTTCGAGATAACCGGCGTCCCGTCCGAAGAAGTGATGCTGAAGCTGGACAGCGAAGCCGCTATCGAGTTCGCCCACCGGCTGATGGATACCACGGGGGGGACTTATACCAGCGATTCCCTGTTCCACGATGCGTATAAGGGATTCTGTTTTGCTCCGGATCCTTCGTCCGACCCCGATGCGTGCGTTTACCGGCTCGCCCTGGCGTCGATGGAGATGGGGCTCTATACTCGCAACTTTACCGATGCGACGGCGACGACTCCCAAAGATACGGTCATTACTTATTATTCGTTCGACAATACGCTGTTCAATCAGGCCCATGTCAGTATGATCAGCCATGATTACACGGGAACTCCGATTCAGGGGATCAACGATACGCTGACGACTTCGACGCCGCTGCCGTACGGTTATGTGCAGACGCTGGGCGGGGTGGCTACGTTCGTGCGGTTTACCGACGATTTCGTCGATCAGTTGCTCGGGAAGGTCGTCGCTCCGTACAATTCGATGGTTATCAACAAAGCGTCGCTGGTCTGGTCGCTGGCCGATCCTACCGCAGAGAATTTCAATCAGGCGCCTTCGCGGATCGGTTCCTATTCGGATTATAGGAAGTTTACCGGGATTCCGGACTACGACTATTCTTACGAAACGAGTTCTGGCACGAGCCTGATATACGGAGGTTATCTGGATCGGACGAACGGCAATTACGCTACCGACATCACGATCTTTCTGCAAAAACTGATCGCCAAGCCCGACAGCGCTCCTCGGACGATGACGCTGGGCCCCGGCGGAGACCTACTCGCCGAATTCAAACAGGTGAAGCTGAAGACCGGGGCGAGCGATCCGCCGTTGCGGGTGATCGTCGCTTATACGTTGGTAAAATGATTCGGAAACAAATCAACGAAACCTAAAGGAGTAGAACTTTAGGTTTTCTCTTTATAATACAATAATGAAAGTCGCGGTATCGGGCAACCGGACCGCCGAAAAACGAAAATATTTATGCAGGAAAATCTGGTGATCGTGGAGTCTCCGGCCAAAGCAAAGACTATCGAAAAATTTTTGGGTAAGGGCTATGTGGTAAAATCCAGTTTCGGGCATATCCGGGACCTATCGAAGAAAGAGTTGGGAATCGACATCCAAAATGATTTTACACCGCATTACGAAATATCTCCCGATAAGAAGAAGACGGTAGCGGAGTTGGAAAAACTCGCCAAGGAGGCCGGCACGGTTTGGCTGGCGTCCGATGAAGACCGCGAGGGGGAGGCCATCGCGTGGCACCTGTCCCAGGTGCTCGGGCTGAAAGACGACAAGACCAAGAGGATCGTTTTCCATGAGATCACGAAAAATGCCATTTTACATGCCATCGAAAATCCGCGCACGATCGACCTGAATCTGGTCAATGCCCAGCAGGCGCGCCGGATTCTGGATCGTCTGGTGGGATTCGAACTGTCGCCGGTTCTGTGGAAAAAGATCAAGCCGTCGTTGTCGGCCGGACGCGTTCAGAGCGTGGCCGTACGGCTGATCGTCGAGCGCGAGCGCGAGATCATGGATTTCAAGGCCGCGGCCTATTACCGGGTGCTGGCCGATTTTACGGTTACCGATGCGGACGGGAAGAAATCCGCGTTCCGGGCCGAACTCAGTAAACGCTATGCGACCGAACAGGAGGCGCTCGCGCTGCTCGAAAAGTGCAAGACCGCCGTCTTTACCGTACGGAACGTCGAGCGCAAGCCGTCGAAAAAATCTCCGGCCGCGCCGTTCACCACGTCCACGTTGCAGCAGGAAGCCGGGCGCAAACTCGGTATGTCGGTGAGCCAGACGATGTCGGTAGCGCAGCGGTTGTACGAGGCGGGGTATATCACTTATATGCGTACCGATTCGGTGAACTTGTCCGGACAGGCGATCGCTGCGGCGAAAGCGGAGATCGTCAAGCTTTTCGGTGAAAAATATTCGGAAGTCCGCAACTATAAAACCAAAACGAAAGGAGCACAGGAAGCGCACGAAGCGATCCGCCCGTCTTACATGGATAAGACCGTGATCGACGCCGCTCCGGCCGAAAAAAGGCTGTACGATTTGATCTGGAAACGGACGATCGCCTCGCAGATGGCGGCGGCCCAGACCGAACGGACGGTGGTCGATATCGAGATCAGCAATGCGGAGGAGCGTTTCGTCGCTACGGGCGAGACCGTGCTGTTCGACGGTTTCCTGAAATTGTATTCCGAATCGACCGAAGACGAGGCGCAGGAGGGCGAAGAGGCGCTGCTGCCCCCGTTGAAACAGGGGGATCGGCCGGAGGCGAAAAGCGTTACGGCGTTGCAGCGTTTCACGCAGAGTCCGCCGCGTTACAGCGAGGCGTCGCTGGTCAAAAGGCTTGAAGAGCTGGGGATCGGTCGCCCGTCCACCTATGCGCCGACGATTTCGACGATCATCACGCGCGGCTATGTGGTTAAAGAGAACCGCGAGGGCGGCAAACGGGGGTATGTCCAGTTGAAACTCGAAAAAGGGGAGATTGTCCGCAAAGAGCTCAGCGAGCATGTAGGGAAAGAGAAAAACAAGCTTTCTCCGACCGATATCGGCATGTTGGTGACCGATTATCTCGACCAGCAGTTTACCGATGTGATGGACTATAATTTTACGGCGATGGTCGAAAAGGAGTTCGACGAAATTGCCGAAGGGGATAAAAGTTGGGTCGATATGATCCGTAAGTTCTACGAAAAGTTCCATTCGACGGTGGATCGGGCGCTCGAAAGCCAACCGGTCAGAAGCAGTCAGCCCCATCTGCTCGGAACCGATCCGAAGAGCGGCAAGCCGGTTTACGTCAAAATCGGACGTTTCGGCCCGGTCGCCCAGATCGGCGATGCCGACGATGCGGAGAAACCGCGTTTCGCGAGCCTGAGAAAAGGGCAGTTGATCGCTTCGATCACGCTCGAAGAGGCGCTCGACCTGTTTACGCTGCCGCGTACCGTCGGCGAGTTCGAGGAGAAAGAGGTGGTGATCGGCATCGGCCGGTTCGGGCCTTATGTGCGGCACGACGGCAAGTTCGTCTCGTTGGGCAAGACAGACGATCCTTATACGATCGAATTGGATCGTGCCGTATCGCTGATCCGGGACAAGCGCGAGAAGGACGCCAAGGCGAAGGAGCCGATCCGCACTTATCCCGAGGACGACGGATTGCAGGTACTGAACGGCCGTTATGGCCCTTATATCGCTTGGCAGGGGAAAAATTACCGCATCCCGAAAGGGTACGTGCCTGCCGACCTGACGCTCGAACAGTGCCGCGAGATCATCGCAAAATCAAAAAAATAACGGATTGCTTCCGACGAAAAGCCCCGCATCGAACCGATGCGGGGCTTTTCGTCTTTTCGGCGCGAGCGGAGGCTATGGTTTGAAGATCAGCGCTACCGCGTGAGCTCGATCCCCTCTTCGCGTCCGACGAAACCGAGGCGTTCGGTGGTGGTCGCCTTGACCGATACGGCTTCCGGAGCGATTCCCATCGCGGAGGCCAGCGTTTCGCGCATGGCTGGAATGTGCGGTTTGATTTTGGGACGTTGCAGACAGAGCGTGCAGTCGACATTCCCGATTGCGTAGCCCTGCCGTCCGATCAGTTCCACGGTACGGCGCAGCAGGATCTTGCTGTCGATGCCTTTGTACGCTTCGGAAGTATCCGGAAAATGCAATCCGATGTCGCCGATCGCGGCGGCTCCGAGCAACGCGTCGCACAGCGCATGGATCAGTACGTCTCCGTCCGAGTGGGCGACGCAGCCGAGGGCGTGTTCGATACGTATGCCTCCCAGCCACAACGGGAGCCCCTGCGCTAATGCGTGCACGTCGTATCCGTGCCCGATTCTGAAATTCATCATTGGCCGAAGTTTTGTACAAACTAACGAAATTATGATTACATTTACAAGGAAGATTAAATTTTTAAGGAAATGTCAGAAATTGCACAATTGACCCCTCGGATCGTGTGGGACTATTTCGACAGATAACCCGGATTCCCCGTCCGTCCAAGAAAGAGGAGAAGATCATGGCTTACCTGGTCGATTTCGCCAAAAGTCACGGGTTGGAGTACCGGCGCGACGGCGTGGGCAACCTCGTGATCCGCAAACCGGCGACCGAAGGGATGGAAGACCGTTCGACCGTCGTCTTGCAGAGCCACGTGGATATGGTGTGCGAGAAAAACAGTAGCGTGAATTTCGATTTCGAGAAAGATCCGATCCAGACGCGCATCGCGGACGGTTGGGTTACGGCGACCGGCACGACGCTCGGCGCCGACTGCGGCATCGGCATGGCGGCCGAGCTGGCGGTGCTGGCTTCGGCGGACGTTCCGCACGGACCGCTGGAATGCCTGTTCACGGTAGACGAGGAGACCGGACTGACCGGGGCCTTCGGGCTGGGCGAGGATATGCTTTCCGGCAAGTATCTGATCAACCTCGATTCGGAGGATGAAGGGCAGATTTTTATCGGCTGCGCCGGCGGGATCGATACGGTGGCTACGCTGAATTACCGGCAGGAAGAACCGGTCAAGAATTACGAATTTTTCCGGATCGACGTTTCCGGTCTGCTCGGCGGTCATTCCGGCGACGATATCGAAAAGGGCAGGGCCAATTCGAACAAAGTGTTGAACCGTTTTTTGTGGAGGATCGACGCGAGCGATATCGACCTGCGGCTCGCCTATTTCGACGGCGGGAACCTGCGTAATGCGATCCCGCGCGAGGCGTTTGCCGTTTTCGGCGTTCCGTCCCGCGAGGTGAAACGGGTCAGGCGTTTTTTTGAGGAGTTTCGGGACGACCTGAAACGCGAATACGGGACGATCGAAACCGGAATGGATCTGGCGCTGACCGATATGCCCGCGCCGGATACGGTAATGGATGTCGAAGCGCAGCGTAGTCTGCTGGACGCCGTGTGCGGCGTGCCGAACGGCGTGCTGGCGATGAGTCCGGTGATGCCGGGCATGGTCGAAACGTCGACGAACCTGGCTTCCGTTAAATTCGTCGGCGAACTGTTGGTCGAAATCACGACTTCGCAGCGTTCTGCGATACAGAGCGCGC
Source organism: Alistipes sp. AF48-12 (assembly GCF_003477565.1). Classification (NCBI taxonomy): domain Bacteria; kingdom Pseudomonadati; phylum Bacteroidota; class Bacteroidia; order Bacteroidales; family Rikenellaceae; genus Alistipes; species Alistipes sp. AF48-12. The sequence continues at coordinate 76,724 of NZ_QUDJ01000001.1, read as the reverse complement.
GGGATGCCGCGTCGGCATCGGTCGAATCGGTGCTGCGGCTGGCCGGCGCCGACGTAAGTCGTTCGGACGGCTATCCGGGCTGGAATCCCGATCCGGATTCCAGGCTGCTGGAGGTGGCCCGCAGTGTTTACGACAAGCTGTTCGGCGCGCAACCGCAGGTGCGGTCGATCCATGCCGGACTGGAGTGCGGTCTGTTCTTGCAAAAATATCCCGATCTGGAGATGATATCCATCGGTCCGACCCTTCGCGGCGTACATTCGCCGGACGAGAAGCTGGAGATCGCTTCCGTCGGACGGTTCTGGCAGTTTCTGACCGGAATACTCGGCGCGTTGAAAAACGCCGGCGATCGGTGACCGCAGGCGTTTTCCGCAGATTTTCCGATAACCGGGTTAGCGGGTCGTTTTGCGGCCCGGATATACTTTTAGCGCTTCGCGCAAGCATTCGGCGGCGGCCAGCAGGTCTTCGCGTTTGATGACGTAGGCGATGCGCACCTCGTCGTGTCCGAGGTAACACGAGGCGTAGAATCCGGTCGCCGGGGCCAGCATGACGGTTTGTCCTTTGTATTCGAACTCTTCGAGTAGCCATTGGGCGAAACGCTCGCTGCTGTCGATCGGAAGCTTCACGATCGAGTAGAACGATCCTTTCGGCATCGGGCAGTAGACCCCTTCGATTTTGTTCAGTGCCTCGACGATGCAGTTGCGGCGCGCGGCGTATTCGTCGTGCACTTCCCGGAAATAACTCGCCGGAGTGTCCAGCGCCGCTTCGGCCGCCACCTGGGCCAGATAGGGCGGGCACAGCCGCGCTTGTCCCATCCGCAGCGCGGCGGCGATGATCGCCTTGTTGCGCGATACGAGCGTTCCGAGCCGTACGCCGCACATGCTGTAACGTTTCGACACCGAGTCGATCATTACCACGTTCTGTTCGATTCCCTTGAGGTTCATTACCGAGATGCATTGCGTCCCGTCGTAGCAGAATTCGCGGTATACTTCGTCCGCCATCAGGTACAGGTCGTGCCTCAGCACGATATCGCGCAGTTGCGCGTACTCCTCTTCGGAATAGACGTATCCGGTCGGGTTGTTCGGGTTGCAGATCAGAATCGCTTTGGTGCGCGGCGTAATCAGCCGTTCGAAATCTTCCATCGGAGGCAGTGCGAAGTCGTTGGCGATGGTCGACGAGATCGGCTTGATATTCACGCCCGCTTCCATCGCGAAGCCGTTGTAATTGGCGTAGAACGGTTCGGGTACCAGTACCTCGTCGCCCGGGTTCAGGCAGATGGTCATGGCCATGAAAATCGCTTCCGACCCCCCGACGGTGATCATCAGGTCGTCGGCCGTCACGTCGATGCCGACGCTTTCGTAGTATTTGACCAGTTTGCGGCGGTAACTTTCGTTACCCGCCGAATGGCCGTATTCGAAGACGTGATCGGAAATATTCTTGACGGCGTCCACGGCGACCTGCGGCGTGCAGATGTCGGGCTGCCCGATGTTCAGGTGGTAGACTTTGATTCCGCGGCTTTTTGCTTTTTCGGCATACGGTACCAATTTACGGATCGGCGAGGGGGGCAGGTATACCCCCTTATCGGATAAGTTAGGCATGAAAAAATATTTTAAAACACCGCAAAGCTATAAATATATTTTTATAGTACCTTTGCCGTTGATGAAAATAATGAAGATTTCTCCGAAAACAGCGATTCAGGCGGTCGTTTCTGGCGTCGTAATCGGGGCGTTGCTCAGCCGCGATTATCCGAAGGCGGGACTCGTCGTGTCGGCGTGTTTCATCGCATTTTACCTCGGGCTGACTTTCCGTCGCAGAATGTGCTATCTGCTGCATTTCGTGTCGGGCGGGATCGAGAAACGGTTTCTGGCCGTTTCGTGGCTCTGTACGCTCTATCTGCTGATCGCTGCGTTGGTCGCCGGCACGGTCTATAACTTTTTCCTGCTGCTGGCTCTGGGGCTCGATTATTTTTTGTACGACAAGCGCCAGCGGGCGTCGGCCGGAAAAGAGAAAGGGGCCGGGGAGTTGTAGCCTGCTCCGGCGGAGGTTCGGGGCCGGTTTTTCGGGCCGGCGGTTTCGCCGGAATCCAAAGAATCGGAAATAAAAGATGAAATTTTCGTCGAAAAATTTGCAAATATTCAGTTTTTGGCTACCTTTGCACCGCTGAATCAGTCAATCTGGTTGCGCGATGGCCCATTCGTCTATCGGTTAGGACGCAAGATTTTCATTCTTGAAAGAGGAGTTCGATTCTCCTATGGGCTACGAAATAAAGATGAAATAAATAAATTTACGAAAATGGCAAATCACAAGTCATCGAAGAAAAGAATACGCCAGACCGAGGTGAAAAACGCCCGGAATAAATATTATCACAAAACGGCCCGTAATGCCGTAAAGGCGTTGCGCAATACGACTGAGAAGGATGCCGCCGTAGCGTTGCTTCCGAAGGTGACCGCCATGCTGGACAAACTCGCCAAAACGAATGTGATCCACAAGAATAAAGCCGCCAACCTGAAAAGCAGCGTTCAGCTTCACGTCAACGCGTTGTAGTCTGCCGTTTTCGGCGTCGAATATAAAAGCCATCCTTTTCCGGGATGGCTTTTTTACGTGTCCGATGCGAGATACCAGAGGAAATAAAAAACGCCGGCTATTTTTAGCCGGCGTTTTTTGATTGCGGTAGATTGCGTCGAATTATCCGAGATAGGATTTCAGCAATTTGCTCCGGGTGCTGTGGCGCAGTCGGCGGATTGCTTTTTCTTTGATCTGACGGACGCGTTCGCGGGTCAGTCCGAATTTCTCGCCGATCTCTTCGAGCGTCATTTCCGAGCAGCCGATCCCGAAGAAATATTTGATGATGTCGCGTTCGCGGTCGGTCAGCGTCGACAGGGCGCGTTCGACTTCCGTGCCGAGCGATTCGTTGATCAGGCCGCGGTCGGCGATCGGCGAATCGTTGTTGACCAGCACGTCGAGCAGGCTGTTGTCCTCGCCGTCCGAGAACGGAGCGTCCACCGATACGTGGCGTCCCGAAACCCTGAGTGTGTCGGTCACCTTTTCTTTAGGCAAGTCCAGCTCGTTGGCCAGCTCTTCGGGCGACGGAGTCCGTTCGTGCTCTTGCTCGAACCGGGCGAACGCCTTGTTGATCTTATTGAGCGATCCCACCTGGTTCAGCGGCAGGCGGACGATGCGGCTCTGTTCGGCCAGCGCCTGCAGGATCGACTGGCGGATCCACCATACGGCATAAGAAATAAATTTGAAGCCGCGCGTTTCGTCGAACTTCTCGGCGGCCTTGATCAGTCCCAAATTCCCCTCGTTGATCAGGTCAGGCAGCGACAGGCCCTGGTTCTGGTACTGTTTCGCAACGGAAACCACGAACCGAAGGTTGGCGCGAGTCAGTTTTTCGAGGGCTTCCTTGTCGCCCTTTTTGATCCGCTGCGCCAGATCTACCTCTTCCTCTACGGTAATCAAATCCTCTTTGCCAATCTCCTGCAGGTATTTGTCCAGCGATGCGCTTTCGCGATTGGTAATGGATTTGGTAATTTTTAATTGTCTCATCGTATAGTTCTCTTGTTGATACCTAACTAAACTTTTATGAAACGTTGCAGCGCTCCGTGAAAGAGCCTGCAACGTTTCTCAAGTAACAACGGGGAAAGTTTCTCCGCCTATTTCGGCATGATCAGCAACCGGTCGCGCGTGCCGTCCGGGTTGATCCATTCGATCGATTCGATTGCCGACGTAATGCGGTTCAGGTCGTTTACCGAACTGATGGTCGAGTTGTTGATCCGCGTGATGACCGATCCTCTGCGGATGCCCGCCTTGTCGAGCAACCCTCCTTCGTGAACGCCTGTCACTACCGCACCTCCTTTGATCTTAAGCGATTTCAGCGCTTTTTCCGACACTTCGGCGAACTCGCCGTTCAGCGCATCGTAGGCCGAAACTTGGTCTTTGGTGATCACGTCGGTGTTACCAGTCTTATTACGCAAGACCACTTCGATTTGTTTCACGTCCGAGCCTCTTTTTACGCTTACCGTGATCTTATCGTTCGGTCGGTGCTTGGCGATCTCTTCAGAAACCTGGGCCGATCCTTCGATTTTCACCCCGTTTATTTCGGTGATGATGTCGCCCGTCTTGATTCCTGCGGCTTCGGCAGCGCTGCCGGGTATACTTCGCCGACGTAAATACCGCCTTGTTCCTTGATACCGGTCGATTTGCCTTTATCGCTTTCGAGGAACGCTTCGTCGATCGCGTTGTAGCCGATGCCCAGCATGGCCCGCTGTACGACGCCGTACTCTTTCAGGTCGACCACCACTTTTTTAACGATCGAGGTCGGCACGGCGAACGAATAGCCGATGTAACTTCCGGTCTGCGACTGGATCAGCGTGTTGATGCCGACCAACTCGCCTTTGGTATTCACCAGCGCGCCTCCGCTGTTGCCCGGATTGACGGCCGCGTCGGTCTGGATGAACGATTCGAGGCTGTACTGCGTCGGCAACGCCTGCAGCTACGCCCCTTGGCGCTGACGATCCCGGCCGTGATCGTATTCTGCAGTCCGTACGGGCTGCCGATGGCCAGCACCCACTCGCCGAGACGCAGAGCGTCCGAATTTCCGATCGGAATGGTCGGCAGGTCGGTCGCGTCGATTTTGATCAGCGCCACTTCGGTCGTCGGGTCGGTGCCGATGACTTTGGCGTCGAACGTCCGTTTATCGTTCAGCGTCACTTTCAGTTTCGACGCGTTGTCCACTACGTGGTGGTTCGTTACGATATAGCCGTCCGGACTGATGATGACGCCCGATCCGCCGCTTTTGCGCTCCTGCGGCCGCGGCTGTTGCTCCGGCTGTTGCCGGTACTGGCCTCTCGGAATGCCGAACAGGTCGAAGAACTGTTCGAAGCCGCCGTCGTCGCCGTATCCGCCGCGATAACCTGCGCGGGACGAGATTTCCTGCGTGTTGACAATGTTAACGACTCCCTTGACGGCGTTTTCGGCCGCATAGGTGAGGTCTGGATATCCGCCTTCCTCATAGGCGGTGAAGTGCGTGCCGACGTTCGATGCGAACGATTCGGCGGGCGTATAGCTGTCCTTGTCGGCTGCTTTCGTTACGGTGTAAGCAGTTACTCCGCTCGCAACCATCGAGACTGCCAGCACCCCTGCCCATACAAAACCCTTTTTCATAGAAACAATAAATTTTAGTGAATGAATTTGTCAGTTATAAAAAAGGTAGAATTGGTTCATTGTGTCTGTTTCCTGTTTTTTAGCGGTTCCTTTTCGCGCTCCGCGCACTCTTTTCGGCGGAGTCTGCGACGGGAACCCAGTTGCCGTTGGTTTTTATTTTATTTATATAACTGCGAAACTTCGCGGAATATTGTCCTGACGATGCGGTTTTGCGGTTCCGGCGTTTTACGGGCGGGCTGATCCGGCTTCCGGACACGGCCTTTCCTCGGAACCGGTAAAAATAACGATTCCTATTTTTTAAATATTGTATGGATACTGTCGAAAAAATCGTTCCTGCAGTCTTTTTCCCGATAGGTTTTTGCTGGGCGCGTGAACGACCCGGAGCGGAAAAGCCTGTCAGACGTCGTGCGAGAGCGGTTGCGGAACGATCTCCGACGTGTCGAAGTCGCCCCACCGTTCGGCGACGTAATCGAGCGTAGCGACGATTTCGGCCGGATCGTTCAGCGTTACCAGCTTCAGTCGCGTAGGCTTGAAATCGGGCAGTCCTTTGAAATAACAGGAGAAATGGCGCCGCATTTCCAGCACGCCGACTTTGTCGCCCTTGAATTCGAGCGATTTTGCGAAGTGGAGTTTCGCCAATTCCACTCGCTCGTGCACGGAGGGCTGCTTGAGTTGTTCGCCGGTCTTCAGAAAATGGCGGATTTCTTTAAAGATCCACGGCCGGCCGTAAGTGGCGCGGCCAATCATGATGCCGTCGATGCCGTAGCGTTCGAATGCCGCCGCAGCCTTTTCCGCCGAGTCGATGTCGCCGTTGCCGATGATCGGGATATGCATTCGCGGGTTGCGTTTTACCTCGCCGATCAGCGTCCAGTCGGCCTCGCCGCGGTAAAGCTGCGCCCGCGTCCGGCCGTGGATCGTCAGCGCGGCGATTCCCGCGTCTTGCAGCCGTTCGGCGATCTCGACGATGTTTTTCGAGTCTTCGTCCCAGCCGAGGCGGGTTTTGACGGTTACCGGCAGGCGTACCGCATCGACGATCCGCCGCGTCATTTCGACCATCTTCGGCACGTCGCGCATCATGCCGCTGCCGGCTCCGCGCGCGGCGATCTTGCGTACCGGGCAGCCGAAATTGATGTCGATCAGATCGGGCCGTGCCGCCTCGGCGACCCGCGCCGCCTCGACCATCGGTTCGATCTCGTTGCCGTAGAGCTGGATGCCCACCGGGCGTTCGTAGTCGTAAGTGCGGAGTTTGGCGACCGATTTGGCCGCGTCGCGGATCAGTCCGTCGCTCGATATGAATTCGGTGTAGACCATGTCCGCTCCGAACCGCTTGCACACGTATCGGAACGACGGATCGGTCACGTCTTCCATCGGGGCCAGGAACAGCGGCTTGTCCCCTAAATCTATGTCGGCTATCCGCATCGGTTGTATTTTGACGGCAAAAATAGCTATCTTTGTGCTGATTTTGAAATCACGAAACCGCAAATCATGAATATCGAACAGTTTTTGCAGGATAAAGTGCGGGCCGCAGTGACCGCGCTGTACGGCGAACCCGCCCCCGGACAGGTACAGATACAGAAAACCCGCAAGGAATTCGACGGCGATATGACGCTGGTGGTCTTCCCGTTGCTGAAACTCAGCCGCAAAAATCCGGAAGCCACCGCCGCGGAGATCGGCGAAGCGCTGGTCGCCTCGACGCCCGAAATCAAAAGTTTCAATGTAATCAAAGGATTTTTGAACCTGTCCCTTAGCGAATTGTTCTGGAGCGAGCGCGTGAACGAAATCCTCGCCGATCCCGCTTACGGGCAGGCCGCTCCGACCGGGCGGACGGTGATGGTCGAATACTCCTCGCCGAACACCAATAAGCCGTTGCACCTGGGCCATATTCGCAACAACCTGCTCGGCTACTCGGTGGCCCGGATTCTGGAGGCGGGCGGTAATAAGGTGCTGAAAGTGAATTTGGTCAACGACCGCGGAATCCATATCTGCAAGTCGATGCTCGCGTGGCGGAAGTTCGGCGGCGGCGAGACGCCCGCTTCGTCCGGCATGAAGGGCGATCACCTGGTCGGGAAGTACTACGTGGCCTTCGATAAGGCTTATAAGGCCGAAGTCAAAGAACTGACGGCCGGCGGTATGGACGAAGAAACAGCCAAGCGCGAAGCGCCGATTATGAAAGAGGCCCAGGCGATGCTGCGCAAGTGGGAGGCCAAAGACCCGGAGATTTACGGGTTGTGGCAGACGATGAACGGCTGGGTGTACGAAGGTTTCGACAAGACGTACGAAGCGATGGGCGTCAGCTTCGACAAGGTGTACTACGAATCGAATACCTACCTGCTCGGCAAATCGATCGTCGAGGAGGGACTGGATAAAGGGGTGTTTTTCCGTAAGGAGGACGGCTCGGTCTGGTGCGACCTGACCGCCGACGGTCTCGACCAGAAGCTGTTGCTGCGCGGCGACGGTACGTCGGTCTACATGACGCAGGACCTCGGCACGGCCTACACTCGTTTCAAAGAGGAACGCCTGGACGACATGATCTACGTCGTCGGCAACGAGCAAAACTATCATTTCCAGGTATTGAAACTGATCCTCGGCAAGCTCGGTTACGGCTGGGCCGATCATATCACGCACCTGTCGTACGGTATGGTCGAGCTGCCCGAAGGAAAAATGAAGTCGCGCGAGGGGACGGTGGTGGACGCCGACGACCTGATCGACGAGATGGTGCGGACGGCTTACGACATGTCGCAGGAGCTCGGCAAACTCGACGATGCGACGCCGGACGAGGCGATGCGGATCAGCCGGATGGTAGGACTCGGCGCGTTGAAATATTTCATTCTGAAAGTCGATCCGCGTAAGACGATGCTGTTCGACCCGCGCGAGTCGATCGACTTCAACGGCAATACCGGGCCGTTTATCCAATACACCCACGCCCGGATCAAGTCGGTGTTGCGCAAGGCGGCCGAGCGCGGGATCGTTCCGGCTTCCGAGCTGCATAGCTCGGCGCTTTCGACTGAAGAGGTCGGCCTGATCAAGATGCTTGCCGACTATCCGGGCGCCGTAGCGCAGGCCGGCGCGACGTTCTCGCCGTCGGTGATCGCGAATTACGCTTACGAATTGGCCAAAGCGTACAACAGCTATTACCACGATTTCCCGATCCTGCGGGAGGCCGATGCGCAGAAACAAACGATGCGTCTGACGCTTTCCGAAACCGTAGCCCGCGTGATCGCTTCGGCGATGGCGCTGCTCGGTATCGGAGTTCCGCAACGCATGTAAACCGGCTTTCCGCAGCCTTTAACCGATACGGCCTTGGGCATCGTACAACGCAACAGCATCACGATCACGATCCTGTCCTACCTGGGGATCCTGATCGGATATGTCAACAAGATCCTGTTGCTGACGAACTTCCTGACCGAGGAGCAGGTCGGACTGGTCAATATTCTGACCGGGCTGGCCGTCCTGTACGCCCAGTTTTCCGCGCTGGGAATCAATTTTTCGGTCGTCAAATTCTTCCCGTTTTTCCGGACGCCCGACCGGCGGGACAACGGTTTCTTTTTCTGGTCGGCGCTGGGTGTCGGCGCCGGGTTCGTCGTGTTCACGGTTCTGTTCCTGGCGTTCCGCGAACCGGTCATGGCGTACTATTCGAAAGAATCTCCGCTACTGTCCGAGCACTACCTGATGCTGATTCCGCTGGGGCTGGCTACGTTGTCCTATAATTTTTTCAGTTCGTGGTTGCAGGCATTTTACAAGACGGTCGTCACCTCTTTCGTCAACGAGATTCTGCTGCGCCTGTTGATTTCGATCGAAATTTCGCTGTATGCGTTGCGGCTGATTACGTTCGAGCAATTCGTCGTGGGGTACGTGCTGATCTATTTCGTACCGGCGGCGATCCTGCTGGTTTATATGGCGACGATACGGCAAACGCGGTTCCGGCCGGTTCCGGTCACTCCGCGCGTGCGCAGGTTGCTTTCGATCACGGCGGTATACGGATTGTGGCAGTATCTCGGAGGGGCTTCGATGTATATCGTACCGATCGTCGACCAGACGATGCTGGCCGGGATCTGCGGGCTGGCGGAAGGAGGGATCTATACCACGATCATCTATATGACCAGCGCGATGCAGATGCCCTACCGTTCGATCGTCAAGGTGTCTACGCCGGTGGTTACGAACCTGTGGAAAGAGCGCGACATGGAAGGTATGCGCAAAATCTCGCGCGATGCGTCGCTGATGAACCTGATCGCCGGTTGCTTTCTGTTCGTCGTCATCTGGGTCAACCTCGACAATATCTTTTCGCTGATGCCGGAGTCGTACGCCAGCGGGCGTTACGTTTTCCTGTTCCTCGGCCTGGGTTGGGTCGTGAATATGTACGTGGGACTGAACAGCACGATTCTGATGACTTCCAAGAAATACCGCTATGAGTTCATGCTTTCGATCCTGCTGGTCGGGCTGACCGTCCTGACCAACGCGCTGATGATTCCCCGCTGGGGGATGAACGGGGCGGCGCTGGCGACGATGATCTCGCTGCTGGTTTTCAACGTTGGGCACGTTGCGTTCGTATGGAAATTCTACCGGATTTTTTCACTGTCGTGGCGCGATGTCCTCGTCGCCCTGTGGGGAGCCGCGATGATCGGCGTCTCGATGCTGATTCCGCGGCAAGACAATTTCATCGTCGACGGAACGATCCGGACGACGCTGATTTCGCTCGTATTCGGTACGGGAATTTATTATTCGAAGATTTCTCCGGCGCTGAACCGGATGCTCGAAGGCCTGCTTCGCCGGATTTTCGTCCGCCGCTCTTAACGGTCAGGCGCGCAGTTGGGCTTGGCGATACGTAAAGAGCATGGGATAATCGTCGAATGCGAAGATGGTCATTTCGTCGCGCCGGCGCCGCCACGGGAGCAACCGTCCCCATACGATTTTGCTGACGAATATGAAAAACAGCGTGTATAGGTCGTCGTACTCTTTATCGCAACAATAAACGACGGACGGATCTTTCGGATCCACCAGTCGTTCGTATTTGTTGATCAGGAATCCGTTCCACTGGTATTTTCCCGAACAGAGCCGATCCATGAACGCATTGTAATCGGGCAGGAATACGAGCTGGCGTCCCGTAAAATCCTGATAATTCTGTAATGCGAGTTTGAAAATCCGATCGCGGCGGTTGTTGCGTTTCCCGAGCCAGAATATCAACAGGCGCGTCGGGATCTCTTGCGCGAACACGATGTCCGACGTGTGGGCTTTCAAAAATTTCTCGGTGTCCCGGTACAATCGTTTTTCTCTGTTCATAATGATGACTTTTTGTAGGATCGATCAACGATTGCTCCCGCTTGCGACGAGAACGCATTTGCCCGTATTCCCGTTTGCGGTACGGCATTTCCCGGCGGAACCGATGCGGACTTCGGGAGCGGTCGCACGAGACCGCCCGGTATCGGTCGGACAAAAGCATACTTTCTCCGTTTTCCGGATCGTAATCCGTTGAGGCTGTTCTGTAGTTCGCTGTGAATGGAAGAAGGGCATAATCATTTGTTTACAGTACGTCCGACGCCGCGATTTCTCCGGATTATTCGTCCTGATCGTACTTTTCGATCCTTGATTTAATAAAATTTATTATAAATATAGTTATAACTACATAACTTTATGATGCAAATATAATTAAAATTCAAGATAATCCAACGGTCCGATATATTTTTATGCAAAGTTCCGGTTATTTATTTCGATCGAAAAGGAACGGAGGCGAGCCGTTTTGCAATTTTTCGGCAGACCGCCTCTTTTTTCCGGAGGGGTTTATTATATTTGTATCAAATACTGCTATTTGGAACGCCATGCCGGATACTTTTTTACTTTTCGCCCTGATCGACCTGAAGCCTTACCTGAGTTTCGGGTACATCGTTTTCGTGATTATCACGATCGCCGTGATCATTCACGACAAGCGCGATCCGGTGAAGGCGCTGTCGTGGATCATCGTGATTTCATTGCTGCCGGTCGTCGGATTTATCTTTTACATCGTTTTCGGGCGCAACCACCGCAAGCAAAAATTGTTCAGCCGCAAGGAACTGAGCGATCTCGAACAGATCGACACGCTGAGCCGGCAGCAAATCTACGAGATCAACAACGCCGCGGTGCTGCACAAACCGGAGATCAGCGACAACCGCGATATCATTACGCTGCTGCTCAACAGCAACAAGGCGCTGCTGACGGTGCATAACCGGGTGAAGCTGCTGAACGACGGAACGGAGACGTTCGACGAAATCCGCAAGGCGCTGTGGTCGGCCAGTTCGTCGATCCATCTGGAATATTACATCATCGAGGACGATCCGCTGGGCCGCGAGATCGCCGACATTTTGATCGCCAAGGCGCAGCAGGGAGTCGAGGTGAGGCTGATCTACGACGACGTGGGCAGTTGGGGGCTCGGGCGCAAGTACATCGGCCGGCTGCGCAAGGCCGGCGTCCGGGTAGAGTGTTTCATGCAGGTGGTCTTCCCGTGGCTGACCAGCCACGTCAATTACCGGAATCACCGCAAGATCCTGGTTGTGGACGGCAAGATCGGGTTCACGGGCGGGATCAACATCGCCCAGCGGTACGTCACCGGGACGAAAATGGGGCCGTGGCGCGATACCCACCTGCGGCTCGAGGGCGAAGCGGTCGGCATGTTGCAGATCGTATTCATCGCCGACTGGTTTTTCGTCAGCAAGCAGTTGTTGAACGACTATCCGAAATACCTGCCCAAAACGCATGTCAAGGAGGAGACGATGATCCAGATCGCCACGTCCGGACCCGATTCCGACTGGGCGTCGATCATGCAGGCGTTTTTCTCGGCCATCACGCATGCGCAGCACCATATCTATATTTCGTCGCCCTATTTCCTTCCGAACGAGGCGATTCTGACGGCGGTCAAAGTGGCTGCGCTGAGCGGGATCGACGTGCGGATCATGATCCCGAGCCGTTCCGATTCGAAGGTGGTTTACTGGGCCTCCCGCTCGTACATCGGCGAACTGATCGACGCCAACGTGAAGGTGTACCTGTACCGCCGGGGATTCAACCATTCGAAGCTGATTATGATCGACGGGCAGTTCAGTTCGGTCGGCACGGCCAATATGGACATCCGCAGTTTCGAAGACAATTTCGAAGTGTCGGCGTTGCTGTACGACCGGAAGATCACGCAGGAGCTGGAAGCGGAGTTCCTGCACGACCTCGATCAGAGCCGCATGGTAACGCGCGACTACTGGGAGAGTCGCCCCGCGCTGCATAGTTTTTACGAAGCGTTGTCGCGGTTGTTCAGCCCGTTGCTGTAAACGAGGTTCGGATGTTGCCGTACCGCCGTGGGAATGACTTGATAAACCGTTAAACTGCCCGTTATGAGAAAAAAACTATTTGTTGTTTTTTGTGCGTTTTTGGCGCCCGTGTTTTCCGCAGCCCAGTCTCACGATCCTTTCGAAGCGGACACCACCGAATTCGTCCTGACGGTAGGTTCCCTGTCGACGAAGGCTATGGATGCTTATCCGCAGCGAATAACCGGGCTGTCGAAAGACGGAAAAGGTTACCGGGTCGTTCTTACCGTGGTCAATCCTTATGCCGACAGTGCGCGGCGTGCGAAAATGATGGAGGCGCCTTATTCCCGCAATCGATCCTACGACGGAGAGACGGCGAAATATTTGTTGCCGACGCCGCTGATCGACCCTGAAAACGAACTCCTGGCGGGAATTGCCGATACGTTGTTTACCGACGAATCCAGCGCGTTTGCCGTAATAAACAAGGCGCTTTCATTTACCCACGGTTTTTTATCGCCCGACGATTCGCTTGCCCGCCGCATCGATGCGGGAATTTGCAGGACGCTGGACGTGGCGTCGATCATCGAGCGGAGGAGAGGCACTTGCAGCGAATATGCGAACCTGTTCATTGCATTGATGCGCCGCAAGAATATCCCCGCCCGCCTTGCCGTGGGCTATGTTTACGCTCCCGAATACAAAGCCGTCGGAAGCCATGCATGGCCCGAATGCTATCTCGATGGCATCGGATGGTTTGCCGTCGATCCTACGATGAATACTTTCTGGTTTCCCCATTTCATGATAGTCAAGATGCGGGACGGGGTTGATTACGAAGACTGCGACATCGGTCTGTTGAAAGAAGACATAGAGCCTGTGGAGATAGCGAAAAAATAGTCGGGGAACCCCGGTAACCGGGATTGCGTTTGCCTTTCGGTCCTCTTTGTCGGATATTTTCCACTTTAAGACCGAAAAGGAAACAGGAAAGGAATATTTTTTCTACCTTTGAAATGTTTAACGGTGTAAATATGCAATCTATGAAGAAAAGGTGTTTGCTCACGACTGCGATCGCATTGATTTTATGCGGAATAACGAACAATGCCGGGGCCAAAGGCCCGATTCGTTTCGGGATCAAGGCCGGTATCCAGAGCCAGAGTCTTCACGCTTCGAAAGACGAGGTGCTCGGCGTGTTTTCGGCCGATAAGGATTTCGGTTATCAGTTCGGCTTCGTGGCCAGGATCAATTTTCCGATGTTGTATATACAACCGGAGTTGAACTATGCCAAGCATCGCTTTACGATGGATATGGAGGACGGCGCCACGACGAAGGTAAAAGTGAACAACATTGAGCTGCCGATCCTCGTGGGGTGGAAAATCGCATTTGTGCGGTTGTTTGCCGGCCCCGTTTTCACGCTGATGAACGATACCGGCAACAAGTTGAAAAATACTTCGGCGGCGATCAATACCGAACTCGCAAAATCGTTGGTCGGTTATCAACTGGGCGGCGGCGTCGAATTCGGGCGCGTCAACGTGGATATGCGTTACGGCGGCCAGTTCAAAAAGCCGGAGCTCACCGTGGTCAAGGGCGAGCAGCAGGCCCGCACTTACAAGACGAGCATGAATCAGTGGCAGTTGAACATTAGCTACCTGTTCTAAATCCTGTACGCGGATGACCGAAAAAGTAATTCTTCTCGAAGGGATCGACCCGGTGGAGTTTTACGGCCTCGCCGATGCCAACATCGAAAAAATCGGCGGTAAATTTCCGAAACTGAAAATCGTGGCGCGCGGTTCCGCCATCAAGGTGATGGGGGAGGAGAGCGAGATCGTGCGGTTCGACAAGAAGCTTGCCGAACTGCTGGCTTATTACGAGCGTTACGGCCATATATCCCCGCAGGTGATCGACCAGATTTACGACGGGGGACTCTCTGCGGTGCAGGACGATCCGGAAGACCAGCATGTGATCGTCTACGGCAACAACGGCCTGGTCGTCCGGGCGCGCACCATCAACCAGGAGCGCCTGCTGAACCTGTACGACCGCAACGACCTGATTTTCGCCATCGGCCCGGCCGGTTCGGGCAAGACTTATACGGCGATCGCGCTGGCGGTTCGGGCGCTGAAGAACCGCGAAGTGAAACGCATCATTCTGACGCGTCCCGCCGTGGAAGCCGGCGAAAAGCTCGGTTTTCTGCCCGGCGACATGAAGGAGAAACTCGATCCTTACTTACAGCCGCTGTACGATGCGTTGAACGACATGATTCCGGCAGCGAAACTCGGTAAATACGTGGAAGACGGCACGGTGCAGATTGCGCCGTTGGCCTATATGCGCGGGCGGACGCTCGACAACGCTTTCGTCATCCTGGACGAAGCGCAGAATACGACGGTCGCCCAGATCAAAATGTTCCTGACCCGCATGGGGCGCAACGCCCGGTTTATCGTTACCGGCGACATCACGCAGATCGACCTGCCGCGGCGCAGCGATTCGGGTCTGATGCCCGTTGTGGAGATGCTGAAAGGGATCGACGGTATCGGGATCGTCGCATTCGACAACCGCGACATCATCCGTCACCGGCTGGTAAAGCACATCGTTGAAGCCTTCGAACGACATGCCGGCAACTCCGAGAAAGAATGACTCGAAACATATAAATCGAAACAAACATGACAAAAGCAATCGTAAAAACCGATTTCCGGTTTGACGGGCAGAAGAGCCTGTATGAAGGAAAGGTACGTGATGTCTACAATATCGACGACCAGTATTTGGTGATGGTCGTGAGCGACCGGATTTCGGCGTTCGACGTCGTCCTGCCGAAAGGGATTCCCTACAAAGGACAGGTGCTGAACCAGATCGCGTCGAAATTTCTCGACGCCACGTCCGATATCTGCCCGAACTGGAAAATCGCTTCGCCCGATCCGATGGTGACGGTCGGTTACCGCTGCGACTCGTTTCCGGTCGAGATGATCGTGCGCGCTTACCTGACCGGCAGTTCGTGGCGGGATTACAAAGCCGGCGCCCGGGAGATCTGCGGCGTACCCGTTCCGGACGGAATGCGCGAACACCAGCGTTTCCCGCACCCGATCGTCACGCCGACGACCAAGGCCGAGATCGGCGAGCACGATCAGAATATTTCGAAAGAGGAGATCATCGCCAAAGGACTGGTTTCGAAGGCCGATTACGAAATGCTCGAAAAATACGCGTTGGCGCTGTTCGATCGCGGAAGCAAGATGGCTGCCGAGCGCGGCCTGATCCTGGTCGACACGAAGTACGAATTCGGCAAGAAGGACGGCGAGATCTACCTGATCGACGAGATTCATACGCCGGACAGTTCGCGCTATTTCTATGCCGACGGTTACGAGGAACGTTTTGCGAAAGGCGAGCCGCAGCGTCAGTTGTCGAAGGAGTTTGTCCGCGAATGGCTGATGGACCACGGTTTCCAGGGGAAGCCCGGACAGCAGGTTCCGCAGATGACCGATCAGTTCGTCGGGAGCGTCAGCGACCGGTACATCGAGCTGTACGAGAAGATCACCGGCGAGCAATTCGTCAAGGACGAAGCGGCCGATATCACTTCGCGGATCGAAAATAATGTAAAGAACATGCTGGCACGGCTGCGCTGAGGTTTGTTCGGAGAGCTTAGATAAAACGGGTTTTTATGAATACGAATCTGGATGGGCTTTCGCCCCGCGAGGTGTGGGAAAAATTCGCCGAGATCGCTCGTGTGCCGCGTCCGTCGCGGCACGAGGAGGCGATTCGGGCGTATCTGGTCGCCGAAGCGCGGACGCACGGCATCGCCTGTACGGTCGACGATGCCGGGAACGTGATCCTGCGCAAACCGGCTACGCCGGGCATGGAGTCCCGCAAGGGGATCATTCTGCAGGCGCACATGGACATGGTTCCGCAGAAAAACGGCGACAAGCGGTTCGATTTTACGAAAGATCCCATCGAAGTCCGTGTCGACGGCGAATGGGTAAGGGCCGACGGAACGACGCTCGGAGCCGACAACGGGATCGGAGTTGCTGCGATTTTGGCCGTTATGGAGTCTGAGGACGTCGTGCACGGGCCGTTGGAAGCGCTGATCACCGCGACTGAGGAGACCGGCATGGACGGGGCCCGCGGTCTGAAAGGCGGAATGCTCGACGGCGAGATACTGGTTAACCTGGATTCCGAGACGGAGGGCGAACTGTATGTCGGATGCGCCGGCGGTTTGGATGCTTCGGTGCGCATGACGTATCGTGAAGATATTGTTCCTGAAGGATATAAGGCTTTCTGGATTGCGGTAGGCGGTTTGAAAGGCGGACATTCGGGCATCGATATCCATCTGGGACGCGGCAATGCGAATCGGATTTTGTTCCGGCTGTTGAGAAAGTGCGAACGGGAGTACGGCTTGCGGCTGGCGTCGGTCGACGGCGGCGGCCTGCGCAATGCCATTCCGCGTGAGGCGACGGCGACGGTTGTCGTTCCGGACGCTGTCTCGGATGTTTTTCGGACGCTGGCCGCCGGTCTCGAATCGGTGTTGAAAGAGGAGTTCCGGGGCGTCGACGATGCGGTGACCGTTCGGATTACGGATGCCCGGCGGCCCGATTCGCTGATCGACCCGCAATCGCAACGGCAATTGATCCGGGCCGTACGCGGATGTCCCGACGGCGTAATCCGGATGAATCCGTCGATGCCGGGGCTGGTACAGACTTCGTCCAACCTGGCCCGGGTCACCGCCGGAAGCGGGGAGATTCTGGTGCACTGCCTGTTACGTAGCTCGCTCGATAGCGAAAAGGCCGATCTGGGCGACCGGATCGCCGGGGTATTCGAACTCGCGGGAGCAGAAGTCGCGCTCGAGGGCGGTTACGACGCTGGAATCCGAATCCGGATTCGCCGATCCTGCATACGATGATCGCGTCGTACGAGTCGCTGTTCGGTCGCCGACCGGTCGTTACGGCCATCCATGCCGGACTGGAGTGCGGGATCATCGGTACGAATTACCCTGCGCTGGATATGATTTCGTTCGGCCCGACGATCCTGCACCCGCATTCGCCCGACGAAAAAGTGAACGTCGCGTCGGTCGGCCGTTTCTGGCAGTATCTGCTGGCCACGCTCCGCAATGTACCGTTCAGATCGTAAAGGTTATGGAGACGTTCGATAAATGGTTTGCCATCGTCAATCCCGTCGCCGGAAGCGGCAAGGGACTGAGCGACTGGCCGCTGATCAGCAAGTTATTGCGCGATCACCACATCGTGCCGGAGTATGCGTTCACCGAACGCAAGTACCATGCGATCGAACTGGCCGTTGAGGCGATCAACAACGGTTTCCGCAAGATCATGGTGGTCGGCGGCGACGGGACGATCCACGAGGTGGTCAACGGCCTGTTTATTCAAAAGGCGGTTCCTACGACCGAGGTGCTGGTGGGCGTGATCGCCGTCGGTACCGGCAACGACTGGATCCGGATGTTCGGGATTCCGCGCAAATATTCCGAAGCGATCCGGGCGATCGTCGAAGGACACTCTTTTTTGCAGGACGTCGGCGTGGTTTCGTACCACAAGGCGACTTACAAGCAGGAGCGTTATATGGCCAACGTGGCCGGGGTGGGCTTCGACGCCGTCGTGAACCGTCGTTACAACCACCTGAAAGAGGAAGGGAAGCGGGGTAAATGGCTGTATCTGTGGAGCACGCTGAAAGCCCTGCTGCGTTACTCTTCGACCGGCGTCAAGGTGTATGTCGACGATGAATTGGTCGTTAACGACTTGGTTTACAGCGCTACGATCGGGATCGGCAGGTACAACGGCGGCGGGATGTTACAAACGCCGGACGCCGTGGCCGACGACGGGTTGTTCGACCTGACCGTGATTCGCAAAATGAGCTGGCTCTCGGTGCTGTTCCATTTCAAGGTGCTGTTCAACGGGAAAATTTACAGGCTGAGCAAGACGAGCCTGAACCGGGGAAGGCGCATCCGGATCGAGTCGTCGCCCGAGATCGCGCTGGAGGTTGACGGCGAAGCGCTCGGATATTCGCCGTTCGAGTTCGAGATCATCGACCGCGCCGTCCGGGTGGTCGTGGCCAAACGCTTCCTGGAAGAAGGAAGCGCCGGCAAGTCCGTTGCGGATAGAATTTTGGAAAATAAAAAATAAAACGATATTTTTACGAACTAACCTTAACAAAACCAAAAATGAAAAAAAATCAACTTTTATCACTGGTTTGCGCGGCGTTGTTTTTTATGGGCTGCGGTGAAAAACCGGCGGGCGTCGTCGATTTGACTGTCGAGTTGCAGGAGAACCCTATCGGGCTCGACGAGCAGCATCCCCGTTTCGGATGGCGGATCGAATCCGATCAGGACGACGTGATGCAGACTTCCTATCGGATCATGGTGGCTCCTACGAAGACCGATCTCGACAAAGCGGAAAATCTGGTGTGGGATTCGGGCGTCGTTTCGTCCGACCAGTCTACGTTCGTTCCTTACGCGGGATCTCAGCTCGAATCCCGCAAGGATTACTACTGGAAGGTGCTGATTACCACCAATAAGGGCGACTCGCTGTGGAGCGATGCCGCGCAGTGGTCGATGGCGCTGCTCGATGACGGCGACTGGCAGGCGCAGTGGATCGGGATCGACAGTTCGCTGAACGCGACGGATCGCCTGACCGGCGACAGCCGTCTGGCCGCCCGTTACCTGCGCAAGGAATTCCCGGTGGAAGGGAACGTCGCTTCGGCGCGTTTATACATTAGCGGACTGGGCTTTTACGAATGCTACCTGAACGGCCGCAAGATCAACGAGGACATCTTCGCACCGACGGCTACCGACTATACGAAGTCGGTCAACTACAATGTTTTCGACGTGATGGAGTTCCTGAAGGACAAGCAGAATACGATCGGGGTGATCCTCGGCAACGGGCGCTATTTCTCGATGCGTCTGGGCGATCCTTCTGCCGGTTTGCTCGGTTCGCTGCGTCAGTTCGGCTACCCGAAGCTGCTGGCACAACTGGAAATCACTTATAAAGACGGTTCGAAAACGGTCGTAGTCAGCGACGACAGTTGGAAACTGACCACCAACGGCCCGATCATCGCCAACAACGAATTCGACGGCGAGGAGTATAACGCCAATTATGAGATGAAGGGCTGGAACGAAAACGGCTTCGACGACAGCGCGTGGATGCAGGCCCGGAAGGTAGGCGCTCCGGGAGGCGAATTGGTCGCTCAGCGCAATCCGAACATCATGACGATGGATACGGTGGACCCGGTTTCGATCAACCAGTTGAACGACAGTACTTACATCGTCGATATGGGGCAGAATTTGGTCGGATGGCTGGCTGTAACGCTGAAAGGGCAGAAGGACAAGCCGATCAAGATGCGTTTCTCCGAAACGCTGAAGGACGACGGCAGCCTGTATATGGACAACCTGCGCGGCGCGCACGTGACCGACATCTATACGCCTGCGTCGGACGGCCTGTTTAGCTGGGAACCCCGTTTCACCTATCACGGGTTCCGTTTCGTAGAGATTACCGGACTGAACTACAAGCCCGAGTTGAAAAATTTCAAAGGGAAAGTCAATTACGACCGGATGGAAACGGTCGGTTCGTTCGAGTCGTCCGATTCGACGATCAACCAGATTTACCACAATGCGTTCTGGGGTATTCGCGGCAATTACCGCAGTATGCCGACCGACTGTCCGCAGCGCGACGAGCGTATGGGATGGCTCGGCGACCGCGCGATGGGTTGCATCGGCGAAAGTTTCATGTTCCGTCATGCGCTGCTTTACGAAAAGTGGCTGAAGGATATCGAACAGATCCAAAGCGAAAACGGTTGCGTGCCCGACGTGGCTCCGGCTTTCTGGACGTTCGACCAACACTCCGGCAACGTAACCTGGCCCGCCGCTTACATTTGCGTGGCCGATATGTTGTACAACCAGTACGGCGACAGCCGCCCGATCAAGGAGCATTACGCTTCGATGAAAAAGTGGATGGATTTCATCCGCGACACGCAGATGAAGGATAATGTCGTTATCAACGACGTGTACGGCGACTGGTGTATGCCTCCCGAAAGCCAGGAACTGATCCACTCGGCCGATCCGGCTCGCAAAACCGACGGCCGCCTGCTCGCGACCAGTTTCTACTACCGTTTGTTGAACATTATGAGCAAATTCGCCGCAATCAGCGGCAACGAGGCCGATATTCCGGCTTACCAGGAGCTCGCCGCCAATATTAAGAGCGCTTATAACCAGATGTTCTTGAATGCCGAAACCGGTCAGTACGCCAACAACACGGTGACGGCCAACATCCTGTCGCTGATGCAAGATCTGACCCCCGATTCGTTGCAGGGCAAGGTGTTCGAAAATATCGTGGAAAAAACCCAGGGCGAATTCGACAGCCATGTCAGCACCGGCCTGATCGGAATCCAGTTCCTGATGCGCGGCCTGACCGAGCACGGCAAGGGCGACCTGGCTTACACGATCGCTACGAACCGTACCTATCCGAGTTGGGGTATATGATCGACAAGGGCGCCACGACGATCTGGGAATTGTGGAACGGCGATACGGCCGATCCGGCGATGAACTCGGGCAACCACGTGATGTTGCTGGGCGACCTGATGACGTGGTATTACGAGAACCTGGCCGGGATCAAGAGCGATCCGCAGCAGGTCGGTTTCAAGAAAATCGTTATGGCTCCCTATTTCCCCGACGGGCTCGATTGGGTGAACGCGTCGTACGAATCGCTGTACGGCCCGATCGAAAGCAATTGGAAGAAGGGTGAGAACGGACTTTCGTGGAAAGTCGTAATTCCTGCCAATACGACGGCCAGCATCCGCATCCCGGCCGCATCGGCCGATAAGGTCACCGAAAGCGGCAAGCCGCTGTTGCAGAATCCAGCGGTGAAGTCCGTCAATGCGGCCGACGGTTTCGTGGTGGTCGAAGCGGGATCGGGAACTTTCGATTTCCTGGCCGGGAAATAAGCTTACGTACCGAAAAAACAAAAGACCCCGCCCGATCGAACGGCGGGGTTTTTTGTAAGCCGGCTTTTCCGTTTGGACGGTCGAATGCGCAACGACCGGAATGCGCGGGAATGGGGACAGGCTAAAATAAATGCCCTGCGAACAACAAAAATCTGTTTTTTGTGTTATATTTGCAAGACGAACGGGCTTTCGGGAAACGCGAATCGGGGCCCGGACCGCAATAACCTGAGTGTGAAACCTAATATGTAAATTATGCTTAACTTACCTTTGCTGATAATGGGTGTGATCGGGCCGTGGCAGCTTTTAGTGATCGTGGCGCTGGTCGTTATTTTCTTCGGTGGCAAGAAAATTCCCGAACTGATGCGTGGCATGGGACGCGGTATCAAGGAGTTCAAGGACGCTATTAACAAGGATTATACGGCCGAAACTCCCAAGAACGAGACGACGGCTCCCTCTGCGCCCGCTGCAAAACCGACCGACGAGACTACCAAGAATTAGAATCTTGCAGGATACGGCAGGGGCTCGGGCCTTTGCGCGGTTCTACGGAACCGCGAATGTGTATCGTATGCTAACCGTTTGAATATTATGACCGATAAACAGGAAAAGTCATCCGATAACGAGATGACTTTTTTTGAACATATCGATGCTTTGCGTCCCCATTTGGTGCGTGGTTTTTCGGCGTTGTTCATCATCATGATCGTCGCATTCGTCGCCAAGAAGTTTATCATCGATATGGTGCTGATGGGGCCTCAGTCCCCCGACTTTCCGACCAATCGCTGGCTGTGCGAGTTATCGCACCGGCTGTTCGGCGACGACACCTTGTGTATCAACCATATCAAACTGAATATGGTGAATACGGCGCTCGGCGGGCAGTTCAACCTGCATATGCAGGTGTCGATGGTGACGGGCGTCGTACTGGCGGTTCCCTACCTGCTGTGGGAAATCTGGCGCTTCGTGGCTCCGGCCCTGACCAGCTACGAACGTTACAAAAGCCGGATGTTCGTGTTCTACGTTTCGGTGTGCTTCTTTTGCGGACTGTTGTTCGGCTATTTTCTGATCGTTCCGCTGTCGATCAATTTTTTCGCCGGTTATCAGGCCAGCGCCGATATTACGAACATGATCGACGTGCGCTCGTACCTGACTACCGTACTGACCGTGTCGGTGGCGTGCGCCGCAGTGTTCCAACTGCCGTTGCTGATCTATTACCTGACGCAGATGGGTATCGTGACGGCCGCTTTCCTACGAAAATACCGCCGACATGCGATCATCCTGCTGACCATCGTTTCGGCGGTAATCACGCCGCCCGACCTGTTCAGCCTGGTGCTGGTAATTCTGCCGCTCTATTCGCTGTACGAGCTGAGTATATTCCTCGCCCGCCATGTCGAACGGAAAAAGGCGAAAGAGGAGGCTGCGAACGGTTATCCGGTGGACGTGCCGCAGGAAGACCTGGAAGAATAACCGCTTTCGTTATAAAATAACGAAGAGGAGCGCATGGGGATGCGCTCCTCTTTTGTTATACCGGAAAAAGATTATTCTGAATCGCCGGACGTTTCCGAATCGTCGTCGAGGTAAATCTCTCCCATCAGCGAATCGATCTCCCGGCGTTCGCGTTTGGTGGGGCGGCCGGTTCCCCGGTCGCGCTGTACGAAGACGGTCAGTTTCGGGATGTGCAACTTGTCCAGTTCCGCCTGGGACGTTAGATTTTCGACGTAATCGGGCACGTTCTTGGCCGGTTGCCGCGAAGAGACCATCGCCGCGACGCGGTATGTGTAAGTGACCGGCATCTTCTTTACGGTCACCGTATCTCCGACTTTGATCTCCCGCGAAGGCTTTACGAAAGCTCCGTTGATCAATACCCGGTTCGTGCGGCACGCATCCGCCGCATCGCTGCGGGTCTTGAAGATCCGCACGGCCCACAGCCATTTGTCAACTCTTACCGAGAAATCTTCGCCCATCGTTTTGTCTTATTTGTTGTTGAATGCGTTCATCGTTCGTTCGAGTCCGGCCGTTGCGAACGACCGGATGACCTCTCCGGCCATATCGAGCCGTTCGGGCAGGGCGTCGGCCTCCTCTTTTGTCCAGGTGCCGAGGACGTAGTCCACCTGAAACCCTTTCGGAAAGTCTCCGCCGATCCCGAAACGCAGCCGGGCGTAGTTGTTGTGCCCGAGCGATTCCGCGATGTTTTTCAGTCCGTTGTGTCCTCCGTCGCTTCCTTTCCCGCGGATGCAGAGCGTGCCGAACGGCAGGGCGATGTCGTCTACGACGACGAACAGGTTCTCAATCGGGATTTTTTCGGTCTTCAGCCAGTAGCCGACGGCTTTCCCGCTGAGATTCATGTAAGTCGACGGTTTCAGCAGGATGAAGGTGCGCCCTTTGTATTTCAGTTCGGCGACCGATCCGTAGCGGCCCGTTTCGAACGCTACGCCGGCGGCTTTCGCCAGCGCGTCCACCACTTTGAACCCGATGTTGTGGCGGGTCTCCGTATATTCGGCTCCGATGTTTCCGAGCCCTGCGATCAGATATTTCAATGTGTCGGATTTTTAGGAAAAAAGCCCTGTCGCTTCCCTTACAGGGGCTTCGCGACAGGGCGTTTTGGTATGTCGGTCGTCGCGGTCGTTCCGCGGTCGTCCTACTTCGCTGCGGCAGCTTCGGATGCGGCGGCGCCTCTGGCGGCACGCGTCATCTTAACGGCGCAGATCGCAGTCGACGCGGGGGTCAGGATCGCGATGTTGTCGTATTGCAGGTCGCCCACGAAAATGCTTTTACCCAGGCCGAGTTTGGTTACGTCCACGACGATTTCGTCGGGCAGGTTCTCCATGGTGGCGCTGATGCGTACTTTTCGTTTGCTGAGGATCAGCTTACCGCCCAGTTTGACGCCTTCCGAGTTGCCTGTCAACTTCACGGGAACGTCGATCGAGATCGGTTTGCCGGGGATTACATGGAAGAAATCCACGTGCAACACGTTATCCGTTACCGGGTGATACTGTACTTCGCGCATTACGCCTACTTCTTTTTTGCCGTCGATGTCGAATTCCACGAGGTACGACTGCGGGGTGTAGATCAGCGGCCTTAGCGAACGCGTTTCCACTGCGAAATGAATGGTCTCCCCGTTTCCGTAGATTACGCACGGCACCATGCCTTCTTTACGTACGGCTTTGCTCTCTTTTTTGCCGAATGCGTTACGTTTCACGCCGGCGATTTTGATCGTTTCCATAATTTTGATTGTGTTTGTGTTATCCGGCGCTACTCAGAAACAGAAGAGAGATTCGAACTCTGTCGCCCCATCGCGCCTTTTGCAGCCGCAAAGATAGGATTAATAACGGGAAAATAAAAAAAATCGAAAAAATTATGTCCTGATATTTTGGATTATTCCAAATTTGGTTACCTTTGCAGCACTTTTACGGGATACACGTAAAGGGCGTTCTCAAAAGAATGATCCGGACGGAAAAAAGTTTTGGACGATTCGGAAAAAAGTTTTATCTTTGCAACGAAGTTTTAGGTTCATTTTAGGTTAGTAGTTTTAGGTTAGTAGAAGGAAAATGCCGCAGAAGTGAGATTTTTCTCTTTCTGTAGCTTTCCTTTGAATTTTGAATGAACTTTATTCCTGTTGTAAATAAGATATAAGCCCAGATGGTGAAATTGGTAGACACGCTACTTTGAGGGGGTAGTGTCGGTTTACGACGTGCAAGTTCGAGTCTTGTTCTGGGCACGGGAACCGAAGGGTTTGAGTTTTTTGAGGTATTGGATTGCCCAGGTGGCGAAATGGTAGACGCGCTAGTTTCAGGTACTAGTGTCAGTGATGATGTGAAGGTTCGAGTCCTTTCCTGGGCACAAAATAAGCCGCCTAATCGTTTGATTAAGCGGCTTTTGCTTTTCTTTAAGGTGTACTAAAAGTGTACTTTTCGACAAAACAACATCTTTTACCCCTTTTTCTTTTTACCTCAGCAATGCGCCCCAGGTGGTATGCGATCACCCAAAAGGCATAGCGGTTGCCCCGTATTATGTGCGGCTCGAAGCTGTAACCAACCACCTCGACAATCGCCGTATCTCGCTCTTTGGCGTAACCGACTGCCAGCGACAGGTATTTGTAAGGCCGGGGGAAATACGGGAATCTTCCGCCGTTATAATCGTCTATGTACTCACAACTCTCTGATCCCGGAACGTTCGGATCTGGAATAAACCGCCTTGCTCGTTTGTTAGTAGGTATCTTTTTGCCGTGGTGTCTTTGATCTCACGATATTCGGTAGTCTTAGTACCGGCGATTATCTCGTCAAAATAGACCTTCCTTATCGGTAGGTATAGGGGGGGTTCTTTGATAGGTTTCATAATGCGAAGATATTGTTTTGAAATTAAAAAAAACAGATGGAATCTCACAGCGCTCGCTGTCAGTGAGCCGGGGATGATCTCATGCTTTGTGTTTTGGATATTCCTTGTTCATCGGCGTAAGGCTTAGTTCTAATTCGGCCAATAGTCCTATAAGTTCATGCCTGAAGGCCTTATCTTGGGTTAACCTTAACATTACATCGGCGGCCGTGTATTTATCGGTACTTCCTTTCCCGTCTGTGTGACGGTCTTTGTCATCTTTCTGGCTTTGGTTATTCATAACGTTGTTCTTTATTGGTTAACACAGGAAACAACGGCCCGGTGGAAAGGCCGGGCCGTCAAAATAAAATGCTTCATTCGATGAATATCCCTATTTTTACATGCCAATCAGGAACAAGGCGACCAAGTTCCCGGCGGACACGCCTGCCGTCCATTCCCGTAAATCCAGTGCCGGCAACCTCGTAATATTTCACCATCAGCCGCCCGTTGTCATCTATTACCGCAACCGCAAAGCAATCGGGGCATAACGGGTGGGTGAATACGTTTGCGGATTTCATTTTTAAAGTTTCGCTCTTGAGGTTCATTTTTCATTCTATGTTATACGTTTCAGTTGTACGATAGTTGTTCTCTCGGTCGCCACGATAGGCTGAACCTGCCGCCATCTTGATTTTTAATTCCAAATCTGCACGGAGATTTTGGTATCGTTTTCTTTCAAGCAAGGAACGTTCTGCTGTTTCAGGATCAGAGGCTTTGCCCGAAAGTAGTTTGCGCTCCAGTTTCTCAATACGGTAGGCGTGGTAACGATTGCGCCAGTGTAACGCAGATGTGATAATTGCCAGTTCTTCAGTGTTAAATGTGATTGTTGTCATAACTATTTGGTTTATTTGGTTAATGTATCAAACGTTAAAAATTCGCCGTCCTTTTCCCATTCACGGAGAGTGTATCGACTTTTTGGCAAATAGTCCGCACGGCGGACGGCTTCGGCCTCGGTGGGGAACATCCCCAGCAAATAGCCATCAATAGGAAAGTTCATAAATCATCATCTTTGCCTGCTCCATAACGGTCTATATTTTCTCAAAGAACCGGACACGGAATTTGTTGAGGCGATCCATAAACCATTTATCTCGCTCATCGTCCGGAATAGCTGGATAAAGTCCGGGGGTTACATAATCTCGGCAAATGCGCATCAGAGTGACAAATGCTACCTCGTCTAGGCCGGTGCCCCGTTGGACATTTTGGGCGATTCTTAACAGTTGTAACGTCTGTTTGGTTGTCAATCCTTTCATATCAGTAAATTGTTATCAGATTCTCGATTTTGAATGACCTCCAGTTGGCCGCCTCAATGTCGTAATATTTCACTGTCTTGGGTGTTTCCGTTCCTGTGCCTTTGATAATAGACGAAACGCCCCGTAACGTGCCTTTTGCTTTGCGTAGTGTCCCGTTTATCTTTTCATAGGAGAATTGTACTACACTGGATCGCATTCGCTGTATAAGGCGGAAAATAACCCAAGAACGGGAAAGGCATACGGCAAAGGCTTTGCCGGTCGTGCGGTACATCTCCCAGGCCCGCAACATAATGTTCCTCAAATCACTTTTTCTCATCGTTATATTAGTTTAAGAGTTTGTATAATTCGTTAGCGTCAAAGTCGCTGTCCACTTCGTTGCCCTCGCTGTCATAGCAATCGGCGCTCAGTACGTCAAATTCTTCTTCATCCACCACCGCCAGCATCTCAAAGTCGTAACCCTCGTAAGAACCGCCTATCTCATCCCTGTACCCTATTCGGTGATTTACCTGAACGACCAGCAGGCAATCGCCGTTCTCGAACTCTATCACAGATTCGGCGCTTTCATCCGATATCTCGCCGTAAATCTTGTTTACTATCGCCTGGTAGTCTGATGTGGTGAAGTGTGCTCGCATGGTCTATAATGTTTTCAATTATTTTTACACCACAAATATAATGTAATAAATTATAACAACCAAACGTTTGATAAAAAAAGTTAACCAAAAACGTAATATTTTTTGCGTTGATATATTTTTATACATTATAAATGACTATATTTGCCCTATAATCTAATTCGTTATAAAATGAAACTGAGAATTAAAGAGGTCTTAAAGGAGAAAAAGGTAACGGCGTTATCCCTTGCTGAAAAAATAGGTATCGCCCAACCGAGCATGAGTAATATCGTAAATAACAAAGTAACCCCATCCCTTGATACTATTGAAAAGATCGCCAACGCTTTAGATGTACCGGTATCGGAGTTGATAGACGAGCCAAAGGCCGGGAACTTTACCTGCCCATATTGCGGCACGGAATTGCGGTTGACGGCTGAAAAGATAGGAAAGGAGTAAGACTATGACAAAAAAAGACGCTATAAAGCTTTTTGAGGACAAGCAAGTGCGTTCCGTGTGGGATTCCGAGGCTGAGAAATGGTACATTTCTATTATCGATGTGATTGAGGTGCTAACTGATAGCGCAAATCCCCGTCGTTATTGGAGCGATCTCAAAATCAAACTTGAAAAAGAAGGGAGCGAAGTGTACGAGAATATCGTACAGTTGAAAATGGAGGCTCCGGATGGGAAGATGCGCTTAACCGATGTTGCTGATGTCGAACAACTTTTCCGGCTTATCCAGTCTATCCCATCTCCGAAAGCGGAGCCATTCAAACAATGGTTAGCGCAATTAGGCCGGGAACGCCTTGAGGAAATAGATGATCCGGAACAAGGTATTGACCGAATAATGGAGTATTACCACCGTAAAGGCTATTCGGCTAACTGGATAAATCAAAGGCTTAAATCCATCGAGGTACGCAAAGAGCTTACTGATGAGTGGGAGCGCCGGGGAATACAGAAAGGTCAGCAATACGCTATCCTTACTGATGTTATTACGCAGGGTTGGTCTGGTCTATCAACAAAGCAGTACAAGCAATATAAAGGGCTTAAAACCGAGAGCCTGCGGGATAATATGACTAACCTCGAATTAGTCCTCAATATGCTTGCAGAAGCCTCAACAACCGAGATTTCCCAGAAAGAGGAGCCGGAAACCTTTGAGCATAGCAAACAGATCGCACACCGGGGCGGTAAGGTTGCCGGTGCCGCCCGGAAAGAACTGGAGGCCCAAACCGGTCAAAAGGTCGTTAGTCCGTTAAGCGCTAAAAAGGTTCTCAAGAAGTAACTACTTGATAGACATCCGGGCATCACAATTTGTGATATCAAAAAGAATAGCCACCCGTTGAGGTGGCTGTTTCTTTTATACGTGTTTGCTTATTCGGATCGTCTGCCCCTTTGTTGCAAGGGTATTTACGGGATATTGTGTTACGATTTAATTTTGTGCTTCAGTATCAAAATTTCGCATTTTCGCTTGATTCGCTGGAGGTGTATTATCAGTTCGTCCCGTGTCATGTTTATAGTCACATTGTCGCATTTGTCGTCCCGTGCTCCACCTCTGCGTTCTCGTACCTGTCGTGTATTGTTCATATCCCCGATTTTTGCTATCTTTGACTTGTCGAGAATCAAAAAATCGGGGAAGCTGCTTTCGAGAGGCTTTCCCTTTATTTTCCGAACAATCCCAAGCTATTCCCGATAGCACGTTGCATATCGTCGCATTTTCTCAGTCGTCGCAATAATCTCTCGTATTGTCGTGTCGGTTTGCCTCGATAGGTTTTACGACATTTGCGCAGTTGCTCGTTGATCTCGATCTGTCGGGGAAATATCGCATAATCGTATAATCGATATTGCTTTGAAAGGGTTTGCCGATCATAGCAACACCCACGGAACGCTGAGCGGTGGAAAAACCAGCCTTCCACTCCGTAAAGAATCCGGCAACGTTTACCGGTTTGAGGGCATAAGAAATACCATATCCGCCCCTTGCCAAGATTCGATGCAACCGAGACCAGTTGCACCCGATAATGACGAGGCTCGTCTCCGAATCTGTAATCGAGTTCGATATACATTTCCCGGGTGTCAATGATCAGGTCGATATTGCCGGCCGGCCTACCTCGACAGCTCCATGACATCGAGGCAGCGAAACGCTGAGGTATCCACATTGCATATCGTTTCCACAAATACGAAAGTTCTATGCGATTGCACTCCTCAAAAAGTGTAGGCCACGTTCTTCGCTTTGCCATAACCTAAATTATTAGGGATAGACGGATGTATAGTCCGCCTAATAAATACCCCGTTAACCTTTCGGATTATTAAACAAACCACCATCGTACGCCTGTTGTATGGCAAATGGATTGAGTTGCACAACCCTTTTGGCTCCCAGTACTCCAATGGTAGCATCCATCTCCAAATCTATGTCTATGATCGAGCGGTAATTGTTTTTGTTGACCGCATACATCCCGTAATTCTGGGCCAGCGCATCGAGCTCGTGGATAGCTGCAATGGCTTTCTGAGCCGCATTATACACCTCAACCTGCGATGGATGCGAGATACACACGTTTCCGGCTTCTGCGAAAGCCTTATCAATCACTTCGGGGTCGCACCCTATACCGCTGTCAGCCCCCACCGTATAGGCTTCTATGGGGATATACTTGAAATCCTCGATTGTCTTGCAAGCCTTTCGGGTCAGTTCGTCGAACTGTGATAGCAGGGCGTCATATAACGCCTCCTTCTGCCGGCGTTCCGCCGGGAATAATACAGCGGACAGCGAGGCATTGAATTTGTCGAGCATCCGGGAGCGGATAGCGCAGCCGCCTTGCAATAATTCCTGGATAAATGCCGTTGTCAGTTCCTCCCCGTATTCACCTACCCTGTCGGCGGTTACAAGTTCCCGCAATTTGGCTATCGCCTGATCGAATAAATAGCGTGTGTGTTCCTGGGGTATTTGTCCAATGCAAATTGTTTTCATCGCTTACATAGGTAAATTTGTGATAGGATCTACTGCCAGCGAACCGTCGGAATTGCCGGTGTTATCTTTGCCTTCGATGATACGACGGGTGCCCTTGTTGATAAATGTCGCAATTTCGGCGCCTTCATTTGCGTTGTCATTCGAATCGCCCTCGCCGTCTTGGTTGACAGCCATTTCGTAAGCGACATCAGCACCGTATTTTTCTGCTGCTTGCAGCATCTTTCTTAATTTTTCGTTGTTCATGATATTTGATTTTGGGGTTAATTACTCTTTCGCCAGCCTTGCAAACTTTAATAGGGCCTCAGCGATCTCCACCGTTCGGTCTGGCGTGAAAGTGGCAACGGCTTCGGGATCATCTTCTCCGTTTCCATATCCTTCGACGAGGAAATACACTTCTGAGGGGGCGGGCTTGTCGTTAATCGTGGTTTCACTTACCCCGACAGTCAAGGTTGCACCGTCATGTTTGAAAATCTTACATGGCAAAAATGCCGTCTTTTTCTTGTTCTGCTTCATTGTTTTTTTTTATTTAGTTGGTTAAAACGGTTTAATTTCGGTTGTCTTGGATGGATGTTTGTCATGCACGGAATCTGCCCGCTATGGTTAATTAATGATCGTTCGTAAGCGTTCGCCTGTCATTACGCTTACAAGCCCCAAACTATCTATCAGGGTGTAGATATTCGGGTTGAGATTGCCGAGGTGTTGTAATGCTTGTTCTTCACGGTTGAGAGGCCGGATAGGAGCTTTGGCCGATTCCGTTGCGGGGATGTTGTTCGGTTCTGGTATCGAGGCTTTGAGCTGACGGATCAGGTAATCGGCAATGTCGAGTCCGTTTATCCTATCCTCGTCGGTTGCCACCGTCTCCAGTAGGTTAGAGATCGTTACGGTGCATCCTATCGTCGCCAATTCCTTTGCCTTATCTGCCAAAGGGAGTAAGTTTTGCCGTCTGTGTCGGTATCCGGGAACATTATCACGGTGCGCCCCATCAACACTCGGAGTTTATCAATAGAGAGCTGCGAGCGCCCACCGGTCGCCACCCATAGATATTCGGGATAGACCCCGGCGGCGATAAGCGCCGATTTCTCCGATTCGACCAAAGCCACTACTTTATCCGGATAGCGCTTCAACAGGTGTTCCCCGAACAGGCATTGCACGAGATTGAAATCATCAGGCAATACCTTGTCCCGCTTCAGTTTGGCGTGAACCCAGTCTATCGCACCGTTAGCGTTCTTTACCCGCTTGCCCGTTACAGGGTCGTACTGCATTACCTTTCCCGTTCGGATGCGGTTGCGTTCATCTATCTGCCAATAGATAATAGAGCCGTTTTTAGTGCAGCCCAAATAGTAGTCTGCCATTACTCGCCTGATGGTCGGAGATTCGAGGGTGTAGCGGTCGAAGATCAAGCATAGGAACGCTACAAAATTGCTATTATATCCCAATGACTGAATGATATACTGCTTTGGTATCCGGCCCGGTTCTTTTTCTTCAACCCTTTGGGTAAACTTGGGGTGATTCTGTTTTACCCTCGCTGTAACCTCACCCTCTTTTATAGTGTTCGAAAACTCCGATAATTGAGGGTTGTCCTGGTAGTACTGCTTTGGTGTGTAGTGATAGCCGCAGCCGCTTTCATGGTTACACCGGCCAACGTTTGGATGGATAACCTCGCCCGTGTCCCCGTTGAGATACCATGTGAAAGAATGCTTATCATGGCAGGCCGGGCACTCGTGCCGGGACTTACGGCCTGTGTACTTCTCTAAATATGGTGGATTGTGTCGTATCATACCTGAAAAAATAATTTGTTTTTCCTGCGTCATATTCGTCATGTGCGTCATATTTTGGTCGAGGATATGACGATAATGACGCAAATGACGATGAAATAAAACTTTATTTTTTTGCATAGACTATTATCCCATGCATGGTTTTCTTGGATTCAAACAATAGCGACCTCAACCTATCGGACATGGTTCTGATGGAACAAGCCCTATATCCGTTATCGGTACAAAATGTTTTATAGTCTCCGTAAATCCCTTTCAGAAATACGAAGTCCTCAACGGCGGGCTTATACCCCTCATCCTCGATAAACATTGCCACGCTGTCGGATTCCCGGCGATAGGCATCGACCTGATCCTGCACCATCTCGGACTGGGTAAATTTTCTTTGAGCCAATACCCGGCGCAACCCATCTAGCAACCAATTAAATACGCCACTCAATTCCGAGGCTATAATCTTCTTTGCCAGTTCCGGATCTTGCTCCGATTCCGGGATAGTTTGATTGAACGGAATGATGATGAACCGGCGGAAAAACGCATTGGTTTGCTCTACTTCTTTCGGCAACTCATTGCAGTTGAACATCAGTTTGCCATAGTCCCGCATTACGAAAGGCTTACCGTATATCTGCCGGGCCTCAACGGGTTCGCCGCTTACCAACTGCTTGAATATCGACGCTTCCAGTTTCCCGTTGATCTCCGAGGCGTAATTCAATAGCTTGTTGGATAGTTCCGCTCGCTGGTAGCTGTCGTATTTAGTGAGGTTCTGCAACGAATAGGAGCAAATATTCTCGTCTCCCAGAATAGCGTTCACAATCTCGAAAAATACCGATTTACCGTTTGCCCCGCTACCGTACAGGATCAGTGCCTTTTCGAGCTTCAGATTATTGATGAAGATGTAACCGAGGTATTCGGCCAACACTTTCCGGCAGTCGGCATCAGGTACGACACGGTTGAGGTATTTATCAAACATCGGGCACCGGGCATCCGGATTATACTCAAATGGTAGTTGATATTTGAGGAAATCCTCCCGGCGTTGCCCTCGGAGCTCCTGCTTATCGTCTGCAATCTCGAAAGTGCCGTTAAGCAGGTTTATCAGGACATTCTTCTTGGTTTCCGGTGTTGGCAGGTTCGAGGCCGAAAGGAATTGCTTATAAAGCTCGTCCTTGAACTGATGGTATTTCGCCTCCAGTACCGGTACTCCCATTCTCATAGCGGCATCCGCTAAAAAAGGTTTAAAATCTTCTGCGTTCACTACTTGCCAATACTTACCGTTAAAGACATAGATAAACCCGTCTTTGGTGCATAGTCCCCAATTATTACGGATAGCTGTGTCGATTATTTCATCAATGGCGATCACTACATAGAGTTTGCGGGTGATCTTGGTGTCCTCGTCAAGTCCGGCCCGCTCCCGGAAGTCCACCGGCTCGATCTGGGTAAGCAGTTCCCGCAATACCTTTTGATAGGTCTTGCCGGTAAGGACTTCCTTTTGAACCTCAACGTGCAACCGTTTGGCTTTCTCCAGTTCCGCCCCTATTAGGCCGATATAGTCCGGCATCTCCGTACCGTTTGTCAAAGACTGTATGCTATCCATTGAAAGCCTCCTTTCCAAATAAAGTAGGTTGGTTATCCTGCTCCAGCCAATAGAGTTTGCGACCGTCATCAAGGCGAATATCTTTTATCCGCATTCCCTCCCTGCGTAATGTGCTGATAACCTTGCGAGCATCGTTAAAACCAACCCGATCATTTATTTCTTTTGCAAGGTATTTGCCACCCGATAGAAAGAGTAGCCGGGTTTGCTTTTTCGGATAGTATTCACTATCTTTGAATTTGATTTGGGTGCCGTTCTTGTCGTTTGCGACCGGGGCGGCATTTCTGTTACCTCTCATTATCGCCGTCCTCCTTTCATGCAATAACTCTGTGCCTTCCTCTCAATTTCATCGGTAGTGCTTACCCGATTTTGCATAAGCCAGCGCTCCAGTTCATCCCTCTCGAAATAGAGGAGTTTGCCAGATGGTTTATAATGCGGAATACGTTGTTGTGAAGTCAGCTTGTATAGGTACGACTTCGACAATCCCGTAAACTGTACTGCCTCCTCAAATGAGAGGATTTTCTTTGTGGCAAGCCCTGCACCTTGTATGCAGCGTTCCACCATTGATGTAATTTGATCCTGTGTCATTTTTAATTTGATTTAGGATCACCGGTGATCTATTAACAGGAGCAAATTTGGCAAGTATTGAAAAATAAAAAGGGTTACAGTATATTACCGTAACCCTTACCGTTTGCAAAACTATTTTATTCCAATATCTCATCTATTAAATCTGAGTTTTTGGGATTTTTAATCCATCCTCCCGTTGTTTTACTGACACCATTTTTCATGGCATTAACATTTGGCTCCCGTTCCTTAACCCGAAAGGCTTGTCTGGTTATAGCCCATAAATTATTCGCATGGGCCTGAGAGCATATTTTATTGATAAAGTACGCCAAAAGAGATTGACTTTTTAACCATGAAATAGCCTTGAATGTATCGGGGCGCTCTCCGCCATTGAGGACATATTCAATATGACTTTCAGGCGTTTCAGAGTTGATGATTTTTTTATCAATCAGTCCTGCGTGGATAGTCCCTATTTTATCTTCGCTCAGGCCTAAGCTAAAATGGGTTTCTGTAATGCTTCTTGTCGCTTCTTGTCCATTAGTAGATGGGAGCGCCATCTTTTCGAGTTCTTTATACATTTCGGCAATTTTATTAACCGCCCAATTAATGTCTCGGATAATCATAGATACAGAAACTAATATATCCTCTGCCTCTTTATGGGTTATTACTCCCATCTCCACAAGAGGCTGGACACGTCTGGAGTACTCATTATCGTTCTGATTGAAAAGTAGATTGTCAAACGAATAACAATCTTTATCCGGGATGCGAGAAAGTACGTCTTTGAACTTGACACGTGTAACCTGCAAATATTTTGGAATGCTGTCAATATCAGGACACATCTCCATAAATTCATGCTCTAAATCCTTTGCTGTAATTACTCCGATCTGCAAAGCATCCAAAACTATGTCGGAATATGGCTCTCCCGTCCATAAGTTATTCCTACGCATAAAATCCAGCACTCTCTCCCGGTTTGTAAAGTCCCCCTCAACTAACATCATCGGACATATTACATAGCACATTAGCGCCTTTGATCGTGTCAGTCGTTTCAGTAATAACTCCTTATCGAAAACGTGTTTTAGTGCATCCTCATCTGTTGTGAATATCTCCCGCCCGGATTTGTCAAGATAATACTGTCTTATCGCTTCTCCTTTATTCGTTGCATCCTTCAGAATCGCTTTTAACTCATCATTAATTCGAGCATCAAATAAAAAGGGAGAAAGCGAAAATAACACTTCTTTCAAAAGCTCTATACATTGATCCGTTTTGATGATTGCTTTCATTGCATACTACAATTTTATTTCCGGTAGGCTGTTTATGGCTTCCTGCTTTAACTTGTCTACCGCCCGGGTGTATTTCTCTGTGCTTTTCAGGCCGCTATGCCCTAACAAACTGGCAACGGTTTTTATATTCGCTCCATTGTTGAGGATGTTTACGGCGAACGAGTGCCGGGCACAATGCCAGGTGATATGCTTGTCTATCTCGGCTCGTTTAGTCCAATGCCGTAACGCTTTCAGACACATCGTATGGCTGGGTAATGGGAAAATACGATCATCCGTTTCCGGCTTCGGGCCGATCAGTTGCAGATGGCTTTCATTTAACGGAATAACAACGCCGCTATTTGCGCTGTGCCCTTTCGTTTTGGTCTGCTCAAAGGAGAGTAACATATTAGCGTAATCGACATTGCTGTATTTCAACTCGATAATATCGCAAAACCGGATGCCGGTATAGAGCGAGAAGATAAATGCCCTGCGTATGGTTTGGCTCTGACCGGGATATGACGTTTGGATAAGGCGCTGCACTTCTTCCATGCTCAAAACATCTTTCTTGAGAGTCTGCGTGTCTATTTTGCAAATTACTCCATTGCACGGATTCTGTTTCAATATTCCATTCTCATAGGCGTATTTAACCACTTTCTTAAAACGTTGATAAACGGTATGCGCCCCCTCTCCCTTGCTTTTACTCTCCAGATAAGCGACAAAGGCGGACATCATTTCCTTCGTCAGTTGTTCCGGTTTTATGGCCGCTTGATAAATCGGATAATGAACGCTTAGGAAGTCTTTGAATTTACGCAGTCCGGCGTTGAGATGGCGGACGTCCTTTTTCGTGTAATTATCTATGTAGGACTGGAAGTAATCGAGAAAGTTAATATTCTTCGATTTGCTCAGACGATAGCCGTGTATGTCGTTCTTGAGTTCCTGTTCTTTTTCGGCTCTTATTCTTACGGCAAGCTCTAATGTCTCCTTGTTGGTTTGACGTTCGGCAGGGGTGCGTGGAGAGGCAGTCAGGTAGAGATTCAGCGACTCCTTGCGCCGATAATGCTTAACCATCACTTTGCCTGTCTCCTCATCAGTCCATTGTGAACGACCAAGATAATACTCAAGATAAAGGCTTATCCGCCCGTCAGAAAGTGTATTCTGATGCAGTTTCGGATTCTCCTTTGTCTTTACCGTCAATTTAGCCACCTCGGTATTGCTTTGGTTTTCATTTATTTTCTTATCTTTGCAAAGATAATGAAAGATACGATACCAAGGTGTACTAAAAGTGTACTACTTCACAAAGAAAGGGCAAATATCGGAATAATAGCAGGTGTGCACATAATGATAAATAGTTTAAAATCAAGTATTATTTTGTTTTTACTTTCCGATATTTCCCGGGTTGGTTGCCTTTCCTGGGCACCGTTTGAACTCCTAAGTTTTCGGACTTAGGAGTTTTTTATTTCCGATCGTTCGCCGGATTCGGGCGCAGGCCGATGGCGTTTTGCCCGTTTTTGAGACTCGGGTGAAGTTTATTTCCGAAAAGTGATTCCGAAACCGGGAAAAGATATATTTTTGTAGGTCATAGCGGGATTGCGGAGCGTCGTGCGTGTCGTCGTCCCATAAATTTATCGAACGAATATGGGTTTACTGTGTATTTTCTTGCAGGCCGTCGCAAACCTTCCGGCAGAGCCGGCCGCCGCGGTTCATAGCGAGAGTTATTTCAGCCTGTTGATGAAGGGGGGGCTGATTCTGATCCCGATTTTCCTGCTGGCGGGTTTGGCGATTTTCATTATTTCCGATAAATGGTACATGCTACGCAAGCTCGGAAAGCACGACAGCCGGGCGTTCGGCTACCTGCTGAAACTGATCTATGCCGGCGATTCCGATAAAGCCGGCCAATTTGCCGCGAGCCGGACTTTCCCGTCGTTCAAGGTGGTCGCAGCGGGATTGAAAAACGACAACCGGACTTTGCAGGACGTCGAAGAGTCGATGCAGATTCAGGCGCGTTTGCAGATTTCCAAAATGGAAAAAGGGATGAATTACCTCGCCATTACCGCGTCGGTCGCGCCGATGCTGGGTTTTTTGGGAACGATTTTCGGGGTGATCCGGATCTTCTACGACATTTCGAAGTCCGGCGTGCTGGATATTTCCACGATTTCGAACGGTCTGTACGAAAAAATGATCTGCTCCGGTACCGGGCTGCTGGTCGGGATCATTGCCTATTCGGGGTATTCGCTGCTCAATAACCGGATCGACAAGATCGTGTTGCAGATGGACGTTGTCGCCAACGAAGCGCTGAAGGCGATCCGCGCCGACCGGGATCACGCCGTTAAACCGTAACCGATGAAAATCGAACGCAGAAAAACAAGGCTCGCCGAGGTGTACACGGCATCGTTGAACGACATCATGTTCTTCCTGCTGCTGTTTTTCCTGATTATCTCCACGATGGTCACGCCGGTGGCGCTGAAGGTGATGCTGCCGCATTCGAGCACGGCCGAGAAGGTGATTACCAAAAAGAATATCATGCTGGCGGTCACGGCCGACCGTCAGTATTTCATCGACGACCGGAAAGTGGAGTTCAAGGAGATCGAGCCGGCGCTGGCCTCGATGGTCAAGAACAAGAAAGAGGGGAATGCGGAGATCGAGTATGTCGTCTTGCTGCAGGCCGACATGTCGCTGAACCTACAGCCGGTCGTAGATCTGATCGATATAGCGAACAGGCTTCAGTTGAAGATGTTGCTGTTTGTTGAGAAAAAATAGCCGGATGATCGATGCCGGAATGAAACTCTCCGGGCGTTCTTGCAACGCCCGGAGGGTTTTTGTGTTCAGCGATCCGTCTCTTACGGAACATGCGATGCGGCGGCCGCGGCGATTCTGTGTCGCATAACTGCCGGCGGTCGTGCCGACCCGCCGGTCGTTACCGGCTGAATCCGACGGCCCGGATATTTTTTCGCGAAGCGGTTTCGCTTTCCGTCTCGATGATGCCGGTCAGCACGTCCGGCGCGTCGTCGCGCCGGTTTGCGCGGAACAGCCGCCGGAAGGTGACCAGGTCGCCGTACAGGACGTG
Organism: Alistipes sp. AF48-12; assembly: GCF_003477565.1. Taxonomy (NCBI): domain Bacteria; kingdom Pseudomonadati; phylum Bacteroidota; class Bacteroidia; order Bacteroidales; family Rikenellaceae; genus Alistipes; species Alistipes sp. AF48-12. The sequence continues at coordinate 37,975 of NZ_QUDJ01000001.1, read as the reverse complement.
CCAGCGGATCTGCCATCCGGCCGGCATCGCAATGCGGTTCAGTACGGCCGGGGCGTTCGACAGGATACGGGCTTCCTTGTTGTGACTCTGGTGAAACCACTCGACCCGTACTTCGCGGCATCGTTTCGCTACTTCGCGGGCGAATCCGCGGCCGCCGTTGTTGCTTTCGATGCGGGCTGCGACGGTGCCGTTGCGTAGCAGCATGTCGGCTACCAGGATCTCCGTCTCCTCCATGCCGAGCGGCGAATAGACCGCGTCGGTAATGTAGACGATACCGTCGCGCCCCACCTCGTAACAGACCGAGCACAGGTAGTCCTCGCCGGTATCGGCCGTGTCGGTGTAGTTGGCCCGGCGGACGGTATCTTCCGGCAGGCGGTCGTAGGTCTTGAAATTGTCGCCGTATAGCAGTCCTTCGCGTACGGCGGGATGTCCCTGGTACATTGTCTCGAACAGCAGCGGGTCGAGTCTGCGTTTTTGTTCCAGTAACCGTATGCCGTGGCGTTCCGGCCACAGCGCTTCGCCGGGCTTTCGCGGGTCGGAAGGGGTGGGGGGACTTTGTTTGACGGCTTCGAAGTTCAGGTGCAGCCATTGTTCCGCCTGCGTTTTTCCGTTATAAGATTCCGAGGAGGCGGTCAGTTCGAGTACCGGTTCGTGGGCGGCGATCCGTCCGATCAGATCGTCTTCGTGCCAGCGCGTGAAGACGATCAGTTCGCGCGAATCGTTGTGCAACCGGGTTTTGACGACCGCATTGTACCATTCCCACGCATGGTCGCGGATCAGCGGCGAATTGGCTTCGGCCGCGTCTTTATATAGGTCGTCGAGGATGAAAACGTCGACCGGGTTGCCGGTCAGCGCTCCTTCGCGCCCGACGCTGAGCAGACCGCCCGGAGCGCCGATCAGTTCGAATTCGTCGCTCGTGCGGATCACGTTCGGTTGTTTTGCGGAGGACGTCTTGAGCCGTGTCGCGGGGAAAACGTCCCGGTAGGCGGGTTCGCTCATCAAACGTTGTACCCGGCGGTTGAAGCGGGACGCGAGCCGCAGGTTGTACGAGGCCAGCGCGATTCGGGTCTGCGGTGCGATTCCCAGCAGGTAAGCCGGCAGCAGCACCGACGACCCGAGCGATTTGCCGTGTTGCGGCGGCACCGAAACGATCAGCCTGCGGATTTGTCCGTGCGCGAAGCGGTCGAGCGTATTGTAGTAAGTGCGATGGAACGGGGTCAGGCGGATCGCCGGCTGGCAGACCCGCGCGAAATCGCATAGCGAGCGGCGGGCGAGTTCCGCCGCTGCCTGTCGTTTTGAAAGCAGCATAGATCGGTATGGTTAAGACGAAAAGTTACGGGGGCGGTTTCCATTTTACCGGAGTCGGATTCGGTCGTACTCCGGAGTAAATTTCGGACGGGTACGACCGGTTCGTCAGAGTTCCGACAATCCCGAAATTTCACGGAGCGCCTGTTCGGACAGTCCCGACAGGTCGGGACGGTCGTCGTCCGCAGTGTCGTTGTCCGGAGGACTGCCCGTGTCGGCAGCGGATTTTGCGCGCCATCGTTGCGGATCGAGGTTCGACAGCGCGAATGTGATCGCCGCCAGGTCGGGGGCGACCTGCTTGCGGGTGATCGTTTCGTTTTTGATTCGTTTGTTGCCGTCTCCGTCGTATTCGTAGGTCGTCTTGACCTCTTTCAGCAGGTAGCCCCGGATTCGTTTTTCGAGGCTTTTCAGGGCTTTGGGGTATAACGTGGAGGATGCCTTTTCCTGCCGGGCCGGGGCGGGAGCCCCTGCGGAAACGGACGAAACGGAAGCTTTTTCGGAATCGGTCATGGTTTTTCGGTTTGTGCCGGGAAGCGCGTCGGGCGCCGATGCGCTTCCCGTACTTGTTTCCGGGTCGGAGCGCCGGGGCGGTCGCGCGACCGGGATGCGTTTCCCGCCGGACCTGTACGCCGGACCTGTCATGTTCATAAGGCAGGATCTCCGATGTTTAGAACCGGCTTTCGAGGAATCGGTTCAGGGTGTTCCAACTGAAATCGCTTTGCTGCTCCCCATCGATCAGGGCGATGTCGTAGTTCCACCACACCGGGAGTACCGAGAGGATGATTCCGGTTTCCGGGGCGCGGCAAATGATCAGCGTACAGGTCAGCGAGGAATAGAATTCGTCGGTGTCGTATTCGACGGTGCCGTTAAAAAAATCTTTTTCCCGAATTTTTTCCAATAGAAGTTCCGCAATTTCTTCGTAAATTTGTTTGGTGATCGTGATCATAATTCTTGCAGTTTTGAATACAAAGATTAAATAAGAACGGTTCGAAATGGATTATACAATTTTTGAATCTAATATTTGAATTTGGAAAGCTTGTAATAGTCTTTATATCAATTTCTATTTGAATTTTGTGTAAAACTGTTTAACTTTGCAGTACAAATATAAGTTCAATATTTTAATAAAACACATTTTTGCCTGAAAAAATGCAAAAAAATAACGATATCCGTATTTTGTGCGACCGGCTGCGTATGATTCGCTCTGAATTGTCGATGACTCAAGAAGATATGGCCCGTATCATAGGGATCGGTAAAAGCGCGTTGTCGATGATCGAAACCGGAAGGGCGTCGTTGTCGGAACGAAACCGCAATATTTTGATTCAAACATTGAATGTCAATCCGGAATGGCTTGAATCCGGAACGGGAGCCATGTTCAACGAGCAGTTCCCCGAGCGGACTTTCCTGAAGGGGAGCGACCGCCCGGTCGGATCGCAGAGCGTGCCGCTGTACAACGTGGAGGGGACGGCGGGCCTCGTTCCGCTATTTCTGGACAAGGCGTCCCGGCAGCCGGTGGATTACATCCACATTCCGAATCTGCCGAAGTGCGACGGGGCGATTTATGTCGTAGGCGACAGCATGTATCCGTTGCTCAAAAGCGGCGATATCGTGCTGTACAAGCAGTTGAACGACATCAACGACATTTTCTGGGGCGATATGTACCTGCTTTCGATCGACATCGACGGCGAGGAGTACATTACGGTCAAATATATCCAGAAGTCCGACAAGGAGGGGTGCGTCAGACTGGTGAGCCAGAATGTCCATCATGCCGACAAGGACGTCGAAATATCCAGAATCCGTGCGCTGGCTTTCGTGAAAGCCAGCATACGGATGAACTCGATCCGGTAACTAACCTAAATTTATAGCGATATGAACGTAAAGATAGCTCCGCGGTGGAAAGATCTGATCGGAGCGGAGTTTGAGAAACCCTATTTCGAGCAGCTTGCCGCGTTCGTCAAACAGGAATATGCCACGAGGCAGGTTTTTCCCGCCGGGAAAAATATTTTCCGGGCGTTCGATAAGTGCGATCCGGACGATCTGAAGGTCGTGATTATCGGGCAGGACCCTTATCACGGCGTCGGGCAGGCCAACGGCCTGTGTTTCTCTGTAAACGACGGGGTGCAGTTTCCGCCGTCGCTGGTCAATATTTTCCAGGAGGTGAACGCCGATACGGGGACGCCGGTTCCGCAGAGCGGCAACCTCGACCGTTGGGCCGAACAGGGTGTGTTGCTGTTGAACGCCGTGTTGACGGTGCGCGCCCACGAGGCGACTTCGCATGCCGGAAAAGGGTGGGAGCAGTTTACCGATGCCGTCGTACAGGCTATCGCGCGGCAAAAACAGGGGATTGTCTACATGCTGTGGGGGTCTTACGCCCAGCGTAAGGCGTCGATGGTCGATCCGCAGCGGAATTGTATCCTGAAGACCGTGCATCCGTCCCCGCTGTCGGCTTACCGGGGCTTTTTCGGGTGCCGTCATTTCAGTCAGGCGAATCAATACCTGCAAAGTATCGGAAGGACACCGATCCGCTGGTAGCGGGTACGAACGAATTAATTCATAAAGTGGCTTACGGGACCGGAGGCTCCTGCATGGTCGTTAAGGACGGACCGATTTATCTGTACTACACTTATTGCGGCGACGGCATCGTTTACGACATTCGTTTGGCTACGGCCGATGCGAACGATCCGAATTGGCCTGCCGCGCTGACCGAATGAAAAGCGCCCGGATCGTTCCTGTATGAACGTCCGGGCGTTTGATTCGGTGAATCGTCCTATTCCCACTCGATCGTTGCGGGCGGTTTCGAACTGATGTCGTAAACGACGCGATTGATTCCTTTTACGCGGTTGATGATGTCGTTCGAGACTTTAGCGAGAAAATCGTAGGGCAGGTGTACCCAGTCGGCGGTCATGCCGTCCGTCGAGGTGACCGCGCGCAGCGCTACGCAGTTTTCATAAGTGCGTTCGTCGCCCATCACGCCGACCGACTGAACCGGCAGCAGCATCACGCCCGCCTGCCAGACCTGATCGTACAGTCCCGACTCTTTCAGTCCGTCGATAAAGATTTTATCGGCTTCTTGCAGGATACGGACTTTCTCGGCCGTCACTTCGCCGAGGATACGGATGCCGAGTCCCGGCCCCGGGAACGGATGGCGCCCGAGGATATCCGCCGGAACGTTCAACTGGCGTCCCACGCGGCGTACTTCGTCCTTGAACAGCAGTCGCAGCGGTTCGACGATTTTGAGGTTCATCTTTTCGGGCAGCCCCCCTACGTTGTGGTGCGATTTGATCGTCGCCGACGGGCCGTTGACCGAGATCGATTCGATCACGTCGGGATAGATCGTTCCCTGGGCGAGCCACTTCACGTCGGTCAGTTTCTGCGCCTCGGCGTCGAATACTTCGATGAAATCGCGGCCGATAATCTTCCGTTTCTTTTCCGGGTCGGTCACGCCGGCCAGGTCGGCGAGGAATTTATCGCCGGCCCGTACGCCGATTACGTTCAGTCCCATCGACTCGTAGGATTTCAGCACCGATTCGAATTCGTCTTTGCGAAGCAGGCCCATATCGACGAAGATGCAGACCAACTGATCGCCTACCGCTTTGTGCAGCAGTTCGGCCGCCACCGACGAATCGACGCCGCCGGAGAGTCCCAGCAATACCTTGTCGCCTTTGATCTTGTCGCGCAGTTCGCGGACGGTCGATTCGATGAACGAGTCGGGCGTCCACTGTTGGCGGCAGCCGCAGATATCCACGACGAAATGTTTCAGCAGTTGTTTGCCTTCGGTCGAATGGTACACTTCCGGGTGAAACTGGATGCCCCAGGTCTGTTCGCCTTCGATCTGGAAGGCGGCGACCGGAACGGTGTCCGTGCTGGCGATGATGCGGTAGTTTTCCGGAATCTTCACGATCGTATCTCCATGCGACATCCATACTTGCGTCTTGTCCGAAAGGCCTGCGATCAGCGGGTTGTTCGCAACGACTTTCGATAGTATCGCGCGTCCGTATTCCCTTGTGGCCGATGGTCTTACCTCGCCGCCGAATTGTTGTGACAGGTACTGGGCCCCGTAGCAGACGCCCAGCATCGGAAGGCGTCCCTTGATCGCCGACAGGTCTGCCTGAGGCGCCTGGGCGTCCCGTACCGAATAAGACTTCCGGAGAGGATCACTCCTCTGACCGATTCGTCCGGCTGAGGGAAGTGGTTGTACGGATGGATTTCGCAATAGACGTTCAGCTCGCGCACGCGGCGTGCGATCAGCTGCGTGTACTGTGAACCGAAATCGAGAATCAAGATTTTTTCCTGCATATTCTGTTAGATGTGTTTTTCGTGCGTTTAGCGGATCTGCGCTCCGGCCTGCCGTTCGAATTCGCGGATCAGATTGCCCATCGTCCGGTCGATCACTTGGTCAGTCAGCGTTTTTTCACGGTCTTCGAGGACGAAACTCAGCGCGTACGATTTTTTGCCTTCCGGCAGCTTGTCGCCCTCGTATACGTCGAACAGCGATACGCTCTTCAATAGTTTTTTCTCGGTCGCGAAAGCAATCCTGCGCAGTTGCGCGAAGTTGACGCTCTTGTCCACGAGCAGTGCCAGGTCGCGTTTCACTTCCGGGTATTTTGGCAGTTCGTTGACCGTGACCGTATGGTTTCGGGTCAGTTTGACCAGCGCGTCGAAATTCAGTTCGAGGTAATAAACGTCCGCTTTAACGTCGAACAGGTTGCGGATCTTCCGCGACACGACGCCCATTTCGAGCAGCGGTTGTTTGCCGTTGAATTTGCAGCGGACCGCTTCGGCATACAGGTCGCTGTCGAGCGGTTCGGTGGTCGCGTCGTTCAGGTCGACACCGAATTTTTTCAGCACTTTTTCAGCCGCGCTCCGTAGCGTGTAAAAAGTGCTCGGCTGCGATTGAACGTTCCACGAAGCCGCGTGGTCTGCGCCGGTTATGGTCATCGAAACCATTGCCCGCTGGCTGTACGGCGCGAGCCCTCCCTCTTCGGCTTTTGCCGGATCGTAAGAGTAGCAGTTGCCGAATTCGTAGATTCTCAGGTCTCCGTTGCGGCGGTTGACGTTCAGTTGGATCGCCTCCATTGCGTTGAACAACAGTGTTTGACGCATTACGCTCAGGTCGTTGCTGAGCGGGTTGAGAATCTGCACGCAGTTTTCGGCTTTGTAGGCCGATAAGTTTTCGTAATAGGCCGCTTTAGTCAGCGAATTACTCATAATCTCTAAAAATCCGTTGGCGCTCAGCGTATCGGAGAGCATGTTGATCAGCTTGTCGCGGTTCGGCTTCGGAGCGTAGGAGAGCGTCGAGTTGACGTGCATCGGGATCTCTACGTTGTCGTAGCCGTGAATTCGCAGGATGTCTTCCACGAGGTCGGCCTCGCGCCGCACGTCGACGCGGTAAGGCAGTACGCAGACCTGCCATGCGCCGTCGCGTTCCGATTCGATCGTCACGCCGAGCGCGTCGATGATTTTCCGGACGGTCGTCTCCGGGATCGCTTTGCCGATCAGCCGGACGATCCGGTCGTACGACACCTCGAACCGGAACGGCTCGATCCGCACCGGGTAGATGTCGGTTACGGCCGAAGTAACGACGCCTCCGGCCAGTTCGCGGATCAGCAGCGCGGCGCGCTTGAGCGCGTAAGGCGTCATGTCCGGGTCGATTCCGCGTTCGTAGCGGAACGACGCGTCGGTACTCAGTCCGTGGCGTTTGGCCGTTTTGCGGATCCAGACAGGGTTGAAATAGGCGCTCTCGATAAATACTTCGGTCGTCGAGTCCGATACGCCCGAGTCGAGTCCGCCGAACACGCCGGCGATACACATCGGCCCTTCGGCGTTGCAGATCATCAGGTCTTCGGCCGACAGTTTGCGTTCCACACCGTCCAGCGTAACGAACGGCGTCCCTTCCGGGCAGGTTCTCACGACGATTTTGTCTCCTTTGATTTTCGCCGCGTCGAATGCGTGCAACGGTTGTCCGGTTTCGTGCAAAATGAAGTTCGTGATGTCGACCACGTTGTTTTTCGGGTTAATGCCGATAGCTCGCAGGCGTTGTTGTAACCAGTCCGGCGAAGGCGCGATTTTGATTCCGGTCATCGTTACGCCCATGTAACGCGGCGCGGCTTCGGAATCGGCTACCTCCACGGCGATGGTTTTCGAATCGTTGTCCCGGCCGAACGCGTCGACCGCAGGCAGGATCAGTTCGTGCGGGATGTCGTTGGCCTTCAGGTAGACGGCCAGGTCGCGCGCTACGCCGTAGTGCGACATCGCGTCGGCCCGGTTCGGCGTCAGGCCGATTTCGAGCAGGTAATCGTCTTCCAATTGGAAATATTCTTTCGCCGGAGTTCCCGCTTTCACGTCGGCCGGCAGTACGATGATTCCTTCGTGGCTCGTTCCCACGCCGATCTCGTCTTCGGCGCACAGCATACCGAACGATTCGACGCCGCGGATTTTACTTTTTTTGATCTTGAAGCCGTTCTCTTCGCCGGTCGGATACAGCATGGCGTTGATCGTCGCTACGACCACTTTCTGTCCGGCCGCTACGTTCGGCGCGCCGCATACGATCTGGGTCGGCTGCCCGTCGCCGAGGTCGACCGTCGTTACGTGCAGTTTGTCGGCGTCCGGGTGTTTGTCGCAGGTCAGCACTTCGCCGACGACCAGTCCGGCGAGTCCCCCGCGGATCGATTCCGCTTTTTCGAATCCCTCGACTTCGAGTCCGATCTGGGTCAGCGTCCGGGAGATCTGTTCGGCGTTCAGGTCGGTTTTGATATAGGCTTTCAGCCAGTTCAATGAAATTTTCATCGTTCTATCTTGTTTTCCTTTATAATTTGTCGTCGATTGTTTCGGGCAGTCGGGCTTTCCTCCGGAAATCGGCCGGTGTTCCGGTCGCCTGAAATAGGTGCGAAAGTTACGAAAAGTTTTACAAAGTATCTAATTTCAGCGGGTACGCCCGGCGATAAATGCGGATAATTCGTATCGGACGGCGGCGGCTCATTCCTTATCTTCACAAGCTCCGGCAGCGATACCGGGTTCCGTCGTCACCGAGGTGCTTCCGAACGGAAAATCGCACATCAAAAAATAAAGCGCTATGAATGAGCGCTTTATTCGGTAGTTTATAAAAATATGTTTTTATAGTTTATCGCTGTATACGGCTCCGGGCAGATCCTGCAGATTGTAGCGCGATGCCATCGCCATGCCGTAAGCCCCTGCCGAACGCAGCGTCAGCAGGTCTCCGCGCGAGGTGACCGGCAGTTCGACGTCGCGGCCGAAAATATCCGACGATTCGCAGATCGGGCCGCCGATCGTATATTTTTCGCTCCCGGTCGCGGAAGTCAGGTTTTCGATCTTGTGTTTCGCGCCGTACAGGGCCGGCCGGATCAGGTCGGTCATTCCTGCGTCGACGATCACGATCTTCGTACCGGCCGACGTTTCTTTGTTGTAAAGCGCGCGCGTAATCAATTCGCCGCACTGCGCGACCAGCGAGCGGCCCAGTTCGAAATGCACGGTCTGGCCTCGTCGATTTTCAGGTTGCGGTGGAAGATGTCGAAATAGGTTTCGAAGTCGGGCATCGGTTCCCGGTCGGGGTCGTCGTAGTCGATGCCGAGTCCGCCGCCCATGTTGAGGTGTTTCAAAACGATGCCCTTTTCGCGGAACCACTCCTTGATGTCGAATACCCGTTTGCTGAACGTTTCGAACACCTGCATATCGCGGATCTGCGAGCCGATGTGGAAGTGCAGCCCGACGATTTCGAGGTTTGCGAGTTTTTCGAGCGAAGCGATCGCCGCGTCGATTTCGTCGTACGAGATGCCGAATTTGTTATCCGCTTTGCCGGTGGTGATGTAGCGGTGCGTTTTCGGATCGACATCGGGGTTGATCCGAAGCGCGATTCGCGCCTTTTTGCCCATTCGTCCGGCGATTTCGTTGATGACTTGCAATTCGTGCAACGATTCGCAGTTGAACGAGAAGATTTCCTGGCCGAGCGCGTATTCGATCTCCCGGTCGGTTTTGCCGACGCCGGCGAATACGATCTCCGATGCCGCAAACCCGTTTTCGACGGCCATCCGCACCTCGTTGCCGCTGACGCAGTCCATGCCCATGCCGGCGCGGCGCACGGCTTCGACGATGCGCGGGTCGAAGTTCGATTTCAGCGCGTAATGTATTTTATAGCCGTAACGCGATGACGCTTCGGTCGCCTTGTTCAGTGTGCGGTTTAGCAGTTCCATGTCGTAAAAATAGAACGGCGTGGGCAGTTCCGCTAACTGTTTGATGTAATTTCGTGCGCTCATAATTATTCGAAAAGTCCGTCGTTAAGGGATTGCAAGGTTTGTTTCTTGTATTCGGTGCTGATCAGCATCGCCAGGCTGCGGTGGCTTGCCCCGTACGAGATCATTTTGATCGGAATCGACTGGACGCTTTTGAAAACGCTGGCGGCCAGTCCCGCGTCGCCGTGTTCCATTCGTCCGACGACGCACACGATCGAATTGTTGCGTTCGATCTCGATCGTGCCGAGCTTTTCGAGTTCGGCGACGATTTCGTCGATGTGCTTGTCGTTGTCGACCGTCAGCGATACGGCCACTTCGGACGTGGTAATCATGTCGATCGGCGTGCGGTACTGTTCGAAAATCTCGAATACCTTACGCAGGAAGCCGTAGGCCATCAGCATACGCGCCGAGTGGATACGGATCACGGTGATTCCGTCTTTGGCGGCCACCGCGTGGAACGATTTCGAATCGTCGTCGCGGTCGGAAATCGTCGTGCCCGGGGCTTTCGGGTCCATCGTATTTTTCAGCAGCACGGCGATCCCTTTGTCTTTGCAGGGCTGTATGGTCGCCGGGTGCAGGATCTTCGCCCCGAAGTAAGCCAGTTCGGCCGCCTCGTCGAAGCTCATGTTTCGGATCGGGTGGGTGTGGTCGACGATGCGCGGATCGTTGTTGTGCATTCCGTCGATGTCGGTCCATATCTGCACTTCGTTCGCGTCGATCGCCGCGCCCATCAGCGCCGCGCTGTAATCGCTGCCGCCGCGTCCGAGGTTGTCGATTTCGCTTCGGTTGTTCGTACAGATGAAACCCTGCGCCACATAGAAAGTATCCTGGTCGGCCGCTACCGGAGCCAGCGCTTCCCTCAGACGGCAAGTATCTACTTTCCCGTCTTCGTCGGTCACCATGAAGTCGGGCGAGTTTAGGCATACGGCCTTCATGCCGGTTTCGTTCAGGTACAGCGTGAAAATCGCCGAGGTCAGTAGTTCGCCCTGCGCGATGATCGTGCGTTCGGAAGTGTATTCGCGGAATGCGCCGACTTCGCTGCGAATCAGTTCGAAGGCGGCTTTCATCCGTCCGAGGGCCTCTTCTCGGTGCGCGCCGAGCACCCCGTCGATGCAGGTCGTATATTTATCGGTCAGCATCGCGAGCTGGCTTTCCACCGTGTCCCGGTCTCCGGCTGCGGCTGCCGCCACGATCTTCACCAGAGCGTCGGTCGTGCCCGACATCGCCGACAGCACCGTGATCCTCGCTCTTTCGTGACGGACTACTTCGGCTACTTTCTTCATATTCGCGGCCGAACCCACCGACGTGCCTCCGAATTTCAACACTTTAATCATAAAAAACAATCAATAAGTTGTAAAATCAAACAAGAATTTATTTTTCGCACAAAAATAGAATGAATTGTTTGTTTTTATCGGGTAATTTTATTTTTTTTGCAACAAAGCGGGTCGGAGTAAAAAATTAGACACGGCCCGGGCAGGGAAGCGTCCTGTGCGGCGACGGATCCGGTTGGTATTGTCACACAAAAAATAACGATATGCTCACGATTCCGAATGCGGTCGAAGAGGTGATCAAAAAGAAGCCTTTTCTGGAAGGCGCGCTCGTCGAAGGATTGGTCAATCTTTCGGCGTTGGCCCGGCAACTGAAGCCCGAAATAGAGAAAAAAGTAGGAAAGGAGGTAAACGACAGCGCCGTCATCATGGCGCTGAACAGGCTGGTTCCGCGTCTGGAGTTGATGTCGGCGATGAAGTTCAAAAAGGTGGTCGAAAACATCGGGGACATCATCGTGCGCTCGAACCTGGCCGATTACGCTTTCGTCAACTCCCCGACCCTTTACGAACGGCAGGCCAAGCTGCTCGACCGCGTGCGGGCGATGAAGGACGTGTTTTGCACTTTTTCGCAGGGGATCTACGAGACGACCCTCGTCGTGAGCAGTTCGATCGTCAAGTTGGTGGACGAAATTTTCGCCGAAGAGACCGAGATCGCCAAAACCGAGAACCTTTCGTCGATTACGGTGAAGCTGCCGGCCGAAAACACCATCTGTCCGGGCGTCTATTACTATATTTTCAAGGAGCTGGCGTGGGACAATATCAATATTGCGGAGGTAATCAGTACGACCAACGAGTTTACCGTCGTGATCGGCGACGAGGACATTCACCGGGCATTTACGATCCTGATGGAGGCCAAACGTCAGGTCGGCGTCTGAATGATTCCGTTTTCGGCGAATAAGGCGAATAATATAAAAAGGTCTGGACGGTAAGCGAACGGACTGATTGTTCCGAAGTTTTCGGGCCGGGAATGCGCCGGTGGCGACGTTTTGCGTTATTTTAGGATGTAAATATGTATCTGCAAGAGGATTGCGGGGCCATAAAAAAGTGAACTTTTTCACGAATTTCCGATGATTCTCATTACGAAGTTGTATATTTGTAAAATTAGTTATAGCAGATTAATTTATTCACACGGACAAGGATGGTCAGGGAAGAGCAATTGCTGAAAAGAATTCAGGAACTGGAAACGGAAAACGAGAAGCTTCGCACACAACTGAATCGTCGTACTTCCGGCGCCGTTGATGGCGCCGCTGAACAAACCCGGGCCAAATACGCGGATCGGATATTGGATACCTTGCCCGATATGATGACGGTGTGGACCAATTCGGGGGTTATTACGGATCTGATTTCGTCCGAAGAGACCAATCATGTGGGCGTTCCGTCCGAACGGTTCATCGGGATGAATATCCGGGAGCTGTTGCCGGAGGAGGCTTATCGAAACGTGCGGGCCAATCTGGATCACGTGCTCGAAACGAAAAGAGGTTCTACCGGGCGGCACGACCTGACCGTGGACGGCGAACTCCGGCATTACGAAAACCGGATCTGGCCGCTCGACCGGGACAAAGTGTTGTGTATGTGCCGGGATATCACCGAGGCGGTGCGTACCCAAAAGGCGATGAACGACGCCAACAAGCGGATGAAGCTGATCGAGCAGGTGGTTTCGCTCGGGTATTGGTTCTATTATTCGAAAACCAACGAATTTTATGCCCCGGATATCCTGCCGGTACTGCTGGAACGGGAGAGCGGAGCCGATTCTGTGAATGCCGATTACTATTTCGAGCATTTCGTCCATCCGGACGACCGTGAAAAAGCGCGCCAGTTGCTGCATTATAATCCGGAGCTGGGAGAAAAAGATTACATCGAGTTTCGGATCGTTACCGACGACAAAGTCAAATACCTGCGTCACCGGGTTCTTCGGGAGTCCGTCGAAAAAGGACATCGCGTCGTCGAGGGGTACGTGCAAGACGTAACGCCGATTATCGAGCGTTACCATGAACTGGAAATCCTGAAATATGCGGTGAATAATGCCAGCGAAGAGATTTTCTGCTGTTCGCTGGACGGCATGTTCCGTTTTGCCAACCGGACGTTCCTGTCGCACCACCGGATTACGGACGACGTCGCGAAATATAGTCTGAACGATCTCAAAGAGGGACAGTATGCTCCGGACGGTTTCGAGGCCCTGGTCGATAGGTTGCGGCGGAACGGCGGAGTGTTGCAGAATACGTGCTCCTACGAATTGCCCGACGGCGAGTCGATCACGATGGAGTCGATGGTTTACCTGTTGGACGATTCGTTTTCGGATCAGAAGGTCGTCTGGTTTTTCTGCCGGGACGTTACCGAGCGAGTCAGACAAGGGAACGAGTTGAAAGAACTGAACCGGCTGATGGAAGCGATTCTCGATAATATCCCGGTATACCTGTTCGTGAAAGATCCGAACAACGAGTTCCGTTATCTGTACTGGAACCAGTCGTTCGTCAAGCATTCGGGAATCCCGGCTTCGCAGGTGATCGGGAAGACCGATTTCGAAATTTTTCCGAATCCGGCCGATGCGGCTCATTTCCAGCGCGACGATCTCGAATTGTTGAAGCGGGGCGAGTTGCCGCCTTTCGAAGAGGAGTATTCCGTCGTAACCGGCCAGAAGCGGATCGTCAATACGGTGAAGATGCTGGTTCCGGTCGAGGAACGCAAGCTGCCGCTGCTGATGGGGATTTCGTGGGATATTACCGAACGCAAGGTGATCGAGACCGAGTTGCTCGAAGCCAAAGTGAAGGCCGAGCAGTCCGACCAGTTGAAAACCGCTTTCCTGGCCAACATGAGCCACGAAATCCGGACGCCGCTGAATGCTATCGTCGGCTTTGCCAAGATACTGCCCGAAATTACCGACGAGATGGAGCGCGCTTCGATCATCAATATCATCGACACCAATTCCGATCAATTGCTGATGTTGATCAACGACATCCTCGACCTGTCGAAGATCGAGGCGGGAACCATCGAGTTCGTGGACATCCCGGCGAACCTGACCGATCTGTGCCAGAATATTTACTGCACGCTGATCGAGAAGACGGCTCCGGGCGTGCAATTGGTATTCGAGGGCGCTTTCGACAATCTGGTGACGCTTTGCGACCCGGGCCGGTTGTCGCAGGTGATCGTCAACCTGATTACCAACGCGATCAAATTTACCAAAGAAGGGTTCATCCGTTACGGGTATCGGCTCAGGGAGGATCGGGTCGAGTTCTATGTGGCGGATACCGGCCTGGGGATTCCGGAGGACAAACTGAGCACGATTTTTACCCGTTTCACGAAATTGAATTCATTCATTGCGGGAACGGGGCTCGGACTGGCCATCTGCCGGATGATCGTCGAACGGCAGCATGGGAAAATATGGGCCGAATCGAAACTGGGCGAAGGTTCGATATTCCGGTTTAATTTTCCTTACCGGAAGTGCTGATTCCTTTTGGTCCGATGTTTGTTTCGGCTGTAAGTGACTGGTTTGTAAAATATTGATTTTTGGTTGTGGCAGAAAAGGCGGGAGATTTATCCCGCCTTTTCTGTTTGATACGGCCGGTTACGGCCGGATATTGAACGTGTACTTCTCTCCGTTCTGCAACCGGTCGACGGTAATCCATGCCCATCGTGCGTCTCCGGCCGGTTCGGTGCGGACGACCGTGCCGTTCACGGTAACCCGGTCGCACGTGAACGGTCCGGCCCTGAATTTCAGCGTATCCAGGTTTCCTTTGTTTTCGATCGAAAACGAGGCGGTTTGCACGTTATTTTCCGGACAGGTCGCCCGGTAGCTGATTTTCGCTTCGCTGCCGGGAACGGTCAGGTCGTTTACTTCGACGTTCCATGTTTTCGGCAGCCGGGGCATGATCTTGACGACGTTGCCCTGCGCTTTCGAAGTGCCGGCCGCCATCAGGATCGTCCGGACGGTTTCATTCTGCTGCACGAAATTGCCGAGATCGCCTTGGCGTCGGTACATTCCCTGCTCTCGGCTGTACGACGCGCCTTCCGGGACGATGAACGGCTTCGGCAACCTCGGGCTGTAACACAGTTTCGAAAGATTGGTCAGGAACCGGTCGTAATCGTCGCTCCGGTCGAGCAGCATCGAGGTCTGCGTGATGATGTTGTGGTCGTATCCGAGTCCGCGCGGCCCGAAGAACGCGTTGCCGATATAACGGTCGATATCGCTCCGGTAGGTGTTGTCGCAGAGCGAATACCATGCTGCGGGCGCGTCGTTGCGGACGTCGTAGCCACGTAGTCGGCGTAGATCGACATCGACGGGTCGTGGAAAAATCCGAACTTTTCCGGGGTCCACTGCCGCCCGTCGGAGAATCCGTCGAGGATCGCCCGCTCCATCCGGTCGGCCAGTTCGGTCCATGCCGTCGCTTCGCGGGTTTTGCCGGCCGCCTGCGCCATTTCGACGTACATCCGCACGCCGAGGTAGCACGGGATGTTGGCGAACATCGTGTAGTCCATCATGGCGGCTTCCGTTTCGCCGTACATCAGTCCGTTCTTGTTGAACGATATGTCGGGGTTTTTCATCGCCCAGTCGATGTAGTGCACCGCTTCGTTGACGTATGTCCAATTGTCGAGCACCCACTGCGGGTCGGCTCCGCCGTTGCGCCATACGTTGGCGATGCTCATCATGGTCAGTCCGTGTCCGTCCGGTTCGCTGTTGCCGAAGTTCTGGTAGTCGTCCCCGAAAAGTTCTTTTGTGTACTGCGTCGGCCAGTTGGCTACCGGGACGAGCACTTTCGAGTATTCCATCGGTTTGTTCGGGATGACGCTCCAGTGCCCCGGAATCCGTTTGCCGAGCATCGTCAGTCCGTTGTCCGGGTAATACATCAGGCATTTGTGCAGAAAATCGACCGATTTCTGCGTTTTCGGCAGCAGATCCAGGTAGGAGAGGATTCCCAGCGCCCGGTTCCGCGAATACATCGCTCCGCAATAGCTGTTCGCTTGCGGAACCCAGGTTCCGAAGCCGTCGTACCGCCATGACGGGGCTCCCGGCGAGCTTTCGTCGATCATTCCGTCGTCGCGCATTTTGGTCAGGATATCCTCGACGTTGTAGTAGTACACCTGCGTCAGGATGTCGGCGAAACGGTTGCCGGTAAACGAAATCCGGGCGCGTTCGTAGGTTTCGGGATATTTGAACGCAGGAGCTTTCTTAAAATCGCTTTCGAATGTGTAAAGGCGGCGGCGTATTCGTTCGATCTCGCGGCGCATCGTGTCCGGGCGTCGGCTGTCGATCGTATGCGTGTCGAAAAACGGATCGGCCGCATCGACCGGTTTGCCGCCGGAGAGCGTTTTCCGCTCGTCCGAACGGAGCAGATATCCGCCGTCGAACACCGGTTCCCCTGCTTTGCGGGGATTGTCGGCGAGCCGGATTTCGCGGATCGGTTTGGATTGTATTTTCACTTTGATGGCGGTCTGGTCGTTTCCTTCGAATCCGCCCTGCAACTGAAGCGCTTTCCGCAGGCAGGCCGTCATGGCCGGTTCCGCCTCTTCCGTTTTGAACGGGGCTCCTCCGTCGCGCCAGTTCGCTTTGAACCACATGGTGTAGCCGAAGATCAGCGGAATTACGTCGGCGGTTCCGTCCGCGTAGGCGATCACGATCTCGCCGGCCCGGTCGCCGATGAACAGGTTTTCCGATTCCACGAGACTGCCCCAGGGCGGGGTGCCGCGGTCTTCCGAGTTGTATCCTCCGACGAAATAGATGTATTCGCCTTGCGGATTCTGCTGCGAGGGCCGGAACGGCATTTCGAACCATCCGTCTCCGACGAGACGCGTCCGGGCGTCTTCCGCCGCTGCGCCGCCGGGCGTCAGCAGCAACGAAAGAGCGATGATCTTGTAAATGTTTTTTTTCATGCGGGTTAAGTTTTGGGTTTGTCAAAAGTAATAAATAAATAGGATAGATTTTTGAAAAAAATATCCGCTTTGTTCCGTTTTTTTGCGATTTAATTTGTTATTTTTGGAAAAAGAAGTAATTTAGTGCGGATTTAACCGATTAAGTGATTTAAAAGTCGATTCGGGGTAGCATATCCCGTTTTTCCGATCGTATGAAAACTTCGTTGAAAGATATCGCCGAAGAGCTTCGCCTGTCGAAAACGACCGTTTCGTGGGTGCTTTCAGGTCGTGGGAACGAGCGCGGGATCAGCCAGGCGACTCAGGACAGGGTCAAGCAGTGCGCCCGGCGAATGAACTATCAGCCCAATCTGCTGGCTCGCAGCCTGAATACCGGGGTGTCCAGCACGATCGGCCTGATTCTTCCTTCTATTTCCGACTCGTTTTATTCGCAAGTCGCCCGCGAAGTCGAGATGGAAGCCGAACGGCACGGCTATTCGCTGATGATATGCAGTTCGGAGTCCGAAGGCGAGCGGGAGAACCGGATGATCCGGATGTTCCGCGCCAAGCAGGTCGACGGGATCATTCTGGCCCCGACCAAGATTTCGAAGACGGAGATCCGGCAGTTGGTTGACGACGCGTTCCCGCTGGTCGTTTTCGACCGTTATTTTTCGGAACTGAAAACCCATTATATAATTATCGACAACGAACAGAGCAGCTACCGGTTGGTGAGCCACCTGATCGAGCGGGGAGCCCGCCGGATCGCCATCGTGACGACCAACCCGCATCTGACCACGATGGATCAGCGGCGTGCCGGTTATGCCCGGGCGCTGACGGAAGCCGGTCTTCCTGTCGATCCCGACCTGTACGGCGAGGCGGCGTTCGTCGGTTACGAAGAGAACGTGTTCCGCGCGCTCGACCGGATTTTCGCCAAGGCGCCCGACGTGGACGGTTTTTTCTTTACGACCCATATCCTGGCGCTCGAGGCGTTCCGTTATTTCCACGGCCGCCGGATCGACATCAACGACGGTTACGGGCTGGCCTGTATTCACGAGGTGCCTGCGATGAGCGTGTTGGCTCCTGCGATGAACGTGGCGCGGATGCCGGTCGGGGAGATCGGACGCAACGCGGTGCGGATGCTGCTGGGCGATATCCGGAACCGGGGCAGTCTGCCGCGGTCTGCCGATCGGGAGTTTGAGTCGCTCGTGCTGCCCTGCGAACTCTGCTTCCGGGATTGACGGGACTTTTTTTGAGGGCAAGAAACTTAAACGATTAAGTAACTTTTATCCGGGTCGGAATGCCCCGGAATTAAAAATAAAAACTATGACAGGATATCGGATAAATACGGTTTGCGCCGGGGCGGCGCTGACGGTGTTTTTGTTGTCCGGCTGCGCGCAGCGTCGGGCGGAAATCGCGGATATGCGGTGCGAATACATGAGTTCCCCGATCGGAATCGGCGCGAATACCCCGCCGCGGTTTACATGGAATTATACGGGCGACGACGATTTCGTGCAGCAGCGCTGCCGCGTGCGCGTCGCTTCGACGAAAGCGGCGCTGGCCGATTCGTTGGCCGACGGCGACGTATGGTCTTCTCCGGAGATCGTTTCGGTGAACGGTTTCGCGCAGTACGACGCGCCGCAGCCGCTGGAGCCCCGTACCCGTTATTATTGGAATGCGGTGGCCTGGGGCGATGACGGACGGATCGTCGTGTCGCCGGTCGACAGCTTCGAAACGGCGCAGGCCGACCTGTCGGGCTGGACGGCCCGCTGGATTACCGACGGACACGACAAGCGCTTCGCTGCGGCGCCGATGCTGCGCAAATCGTTCGACGTAACCGGAGAGGTACGCGACGCGCGTCTTTACATGAGCGCAGCGGCTTACGGGAAGATGCGGTTGAACGGCAAGCCGGTTACGCCGAACCGCCTTGAACCGGGTTATACGCATTACGACAAACGGAACCTGTACGGTACCTATGACGTGACCGGGTTGCTCGTTCCGGGCGAAAACGTGCTTTCGGCCGTTCTCGGCAACGGGTTTTATAACGAAGACGCACCGGTCGCTACCTGGGATTTCGAAAACGCGCGCTGGCGCGACCGGGCGCGGATGATCGGCGAGCTGCATATCGTTTATGCGGACGGTTCGCAACAGGTCGTCGCATCGGACGGCACGTGGAAAACGGCTACCGGGCCGTACGTGCAGAACAACATTTACAGCGGCGATACGTATGACGCCCGGTTGGAGATTCCGGGTTGGGACGAACCCGGTTTCGACGATGCGGCGTGGAGCGCGGCCGTCGAGGTAGAGGCTCCGTCGCCGCTGCTGGTGGCGCAGACCGCCCCGGCGATCCGTGCGACGCGCGAGATCCGTCCGGTTGCGGTAAAATCGTTCGGCGATACGGTGTATGTTTTCGATTTCGGCGAAAACATGGCCGGAGTATGCCGCTTGTCGGTGCAGGGAGAGAAGGGTACGAAGATCACGATGCAGCACGGCGAATTGCAGAAAGCGAACGGCCGCGTCGAAATGGGGAATATCGACATCTATTACAAACCGTTGCCGGGTCTCGCTTTCCAGACCGATACCTATACGCTGAAGGGCGAAGGCGTCGAGACGTTTACGCCGGATTTTACGTATCACGGTTTCCAGTATGTCGAGGTCAAATCCGACCGTCCCGTGAAGTTGAACGAAGAGAGTCTGACGGCCTTGTTCGTGCATACGGCTGTCGAGCCGGTCGGCACTTTTAGTTGCTCGAACGAATTGATGAACAAAATCTGGAAGGCCACCAACCAATCTTACCTGTCGAATCTGCACAGCATCCCGACCGACTGCCCGCAGCGCGAAAAGAACGGTTGGACGGCCGATGCGCACATTTCGATCGACCTGGCGCTGCTGAACTTCGACGGCATTCGTTTCTATGAAAAATGGCTCGACGACTTCGTCGACAACCAGCGCGAGGACGGAAGCATCTCGGGGATTATCCCGAGTTCGGGATGGGGTTACGCCGACTGGATCGGCCCCGTATGGGATGCGGCTATGTTCATTATTCCGAATGCGTTGTACGACTATTACGGCGACAAGCGGGCGATCGAGAAAATGTACCGGTGTGCGAAAAATACCTGGGTTACTTGCAGGCGCGCGAAGACCAGGACGGTACGGTGACTTACGGAATCGGCGATTGGGTGCCCTACAAGACCCAGACCCCGACGGATTACACGACCACCTGTTTCTATTACCTCGACCAGGCGTTGATGACGCGTTTTGCGGAACTGACCGGTCGCGACGGAGCAGCCTATGCCAAAAAAGCGGAAAATCTTAAGGAATTGATCAATAAGAAATATTTCAACGCCGACAGCGCGACCTATGCCAACGGTTCGCAGGCCGCCCTTGCGACGGCGCTGGCGCTCGGGCTCGTGCCGCAGCAGTACGAACAGCGAGTGGCCGACCGGCTCGCACAGTCGGTCGAAGCGTCGAACGGACACCTCGATTTCGGGATGCTCGGCAGCAAGTTCGCGCTGCGGATGTTGACCAAATACGGATATGCCGACCTCGCGTACCGGATGGTGGCGCAGGAAGACTGCCCGTCGTGGGGCGGGTGGATCAACCGCGGGTTCACGACGCTGGCCGAAACGTGGCAGCTTTCCGAAGAGTTCCGCGACGCGTCGATCAACACGTGTTCCTGGGCGATGTCAGCGCCTGGATGTATAACGACCTGGCCGGGATCAATTTCGATCCGCAGCAGCCCGGTTTCCGTCACATTCTTTTCCGGCCCCATTTTGTCGAGGGACTCGACTGGGTGAAAGCCGAATACCGTTCGGTCAACGGCCCGATTCGTTCCGAGTGGAAGCGGGACGGCGGAAAAGTGCGGCTGACCGTCGATGTTCCGGTCAATACGACCGGGACGGTAATCGTCGGGGACAAAGAGATTCCGGTTTCCGCCGGCGTGCATGAATTCAAATTTTAAAAAACGATAAACTTAAAGAACGAAACGATGAAAAAGAACCGAATACTCGGATTTTGTCTAAGTCAGTTGTTGTTGCTGGGGACGGTCGCGTCCGCATCGGGCGCGACTGCGCCGGCGGCTCCGGTTTCGCTGGACGGCGAGTGGGAACTCTCTTACTGGCCCCAACCCGAAAAAGCCGTGACCGATCCGGCGGCGCTCTCCGGGATCGAAGTGAAAACCATTCCTGCGAAGGTGCCCGGTAACGTCGAACTCGACCTGCTGGCCGCCGGCCTGATCGACGACCCGATGATCGGAGCCAACGTGAACAAACTGCGCGCCTGGGAGGGGTATCAATGGTGCTATACGCGCCGGTTCGACGCTCCGAAACTGGAGCCCGGACAGCGCGCCGAACTCTGGTTCGGCGGGATCGACTGCCTGGCCGACGTCTGGGTCAACGGCAAACATGCGGGCTCGTCGGCCGATATGCTGATCGAGCGCAGTTTCGACGTGACCGATCTGATCGAACAGGGCGGCAGCAATACGGTACAGGTTATCATCCGTCCGGTTGTGCTCGGCGCGCAGGATCACCTGCTCGGCTCGTTCAGCATGGGTAATTTCGCGACCGAAGAATCGGTCTATATCCGCAAGGCGCCGCACATGTACGGCTGGGACATCATGCCCCGTCTGGTGAGCGCCGGACTGTGGCGCGGCGTCGAACTGCGCACGCTCAATCCCGCGCGTTTCACCGACGTCAATTGGGTGACGACGCACGTCGATACGGCTTCGCGCAACGTGAGTTTGTTCGTCGATTTCCAGACGAGACTGCCTTTCGATCAATACGACAAGGCGAAAGTCCGTTTTACGTTGACGCGTGACGGCAAGGAAGCCTACCGGGGCGAGCAAGTGCTGTTCGCGCATGCCGGACGGATCGTCGTGAACCTCGAAAAGGCCGACCTGTGGTGGCCGCGGGGGTACGGAGAACCGGCCCTGTACGAAGCCAAAGGCGAATTGATCGGCGCCGACGGACAGGTGCTCGATACGGATGTCAAGCGGATCGGCCTGCGTATCGTGCAACTCGATCTTTCAGATATTCATTTGCCCGACGAGCGCGGAAAATTCTGTTTTATCGTCAACGGCGAGAAAATTTTCGTACGCGGCACGAACTGGGTTCCCCTCGACGCGCTGCACAGTCGCGACGCGGCGCAGTACGAGAGCGCGATGAAATTGGTGACCGACGCCAATTGTAACATGGTGCGTTGCTGGGGCGGGAACGTTTACGAGGATACCCGCTTCTTCGACCTGTGCGACGAGAACGGCATTCTGGTTTGGCAGGATTTCGCGATGGGATGCTCGTTCTATCCGCAGCGCGCCGATTTCCTGGATCAGCTTCGCGAGGAGGTCACCTCGGTCGTGTTGAAACTGCGTAACCATCCGTCTCTCGCATTGTGGGCCGGTAACAACGAGGACGATGCGAATCTGTTCTGGAGCCGCTTGCAGCCGTTCCATCTCGATCCGAACCGCGACCAGGTTTCGCGCCATGTGATTCCCGAAGTCCTTTATGAGTTCGATCCGACGCGCCCTTACCTGCCCAGCTCGCCCTATTACAGCGAAGCCGTGTGGGAGAAGGGGAGCCTCGAACAATACCTGCCCGAAAACCACTTGTGGGGACCGCGGGG
Organism: Alistipes sp. AF48-12; assembly: GCF_003477565.1. Classification (NCBI taxonomy): domain Bacteria; kingdom Pseudomonadati; phylum Bacteroidota; class Bacteroidia; order Bacteroidales; family Rikenellaceae; genus Alistipes; species Alistipes sp. AF48-12. The sequence goes on along the minus strand of NZ_QUDJ01000001.1, from coordinate 15,645 downwards.
ATATTACAAAGACAAGTTCTACACGACGGCTCCCTGCACGTTCGTCAGCGAGATCGGCTATCACGGCTGTCCGAACCGCAGCAGCATCGAGAAGATGATGACCAAACAGGGCGTCTATCCGTGGACCGAGGCCGTAAATGGAACGACGAATGGATCACCAAGTCGACCCGCCGCTACGAGGCGTGGGGGCCGACGATGGATCGCAACAATCTGATGCTGAATCAGGTGAACATTCTGTTCGGATCGGTTCCGGACGATTTGGACGATTTCGTTTTCGCATCGCAGTCGGTACAGGCCGAGGCGATGAAGTATTTCGTCGAGATGTGGCGCAGTCGTAAGTTCGAACGTACGGGCATTATCTGGTGGAATGTGCGCGACGGCTGGCCGATCATTTCGGACGCCGTGGTCGACTATTACGGTTCGAAAAAGTTGGCTTACTATTTCCTGCAGAACGTGCAGAAAAACGTCTGCCTGCTGATCAACGATCCGGTCGACGGGGCCTATCCGCTGGTTGCGGTGAACGATACGCGCCTTCCGGCCGAAGGGACGGTGACGGTTACCGACGTGGCGACCGGCAAGGAAGTGTTCAAGGGCAGCTACAATGTCGGCCCCAACGGGCGGCAGTGCGTTTCGAACCTGCCCGTGATGAAGGGACAGGGAATGTTGCAGATCCGTTACGATGCGAACGGCGAAAGTTGCAGCAACCACTTCCTGTACGGCGAACCGCCCTACAAGCTGAAAGAGTACAAGGGATGGCTCGACAAGACGAAAATGTATACGAACAAAGATAAATAGCGGTCGGTTGACATGAAAACGAATATCATCGGAGTGGATGTCGGGGGAACCAAATGTGCGGTGACCTACGGGCAAAAGGAAGGTTTCGAGCTGCATATCCGGGAGAAGATCCGGTTTGCGACGACCGATGTCGACGAGACGATCGCCAACATCGTCCGCGCAGTGGACGATGTGATGCGAAAGAACGGATTGACGGCCGGCAATACGGCCGCGATAGGAGTCAGTTGCGGCGGTCCGCTCGACAGCCGTACCGGCGTAGTGATGTCGCCGCCGAATTTGCCTGGCTGGGACAACATCCCGATCGTCAAGTTGTTGGGCGATCGTTTCGGTATCCGCACGGGGATTCATAACGATGCGAACGCCTGCGCGTTGGCCGAATGGAAATTCGGGGCCGGCATCGGTGCGCGGAACATGGCTTTTCTGACTTTCGGCACGGGGCTCGGCGCAGGGTTGATCCTCGACGGGAAGCTCTATGCCGGAACGAACGACAACGCCGGCGAGCTGGGGCATATCCGTCTGTCGGATTTCGGCCCGGTCGGCTACGGTAAGTGCGGTTCGTTCGAAGGATTCGCCAGCGGCGGCGGGATCGCGCAGCTCGCGCGGTTCAAAGTGAGCGAGAAGCATCAGATGGGCCAACGGGTAAGCTGGTGCGCGCCCGGACAACTGGATGAGATTACGGCTCGGGACGTGGCTGATGCGGCCGCTGCCGGCGACGAGCTGGCTCTTGAGATCTACCGGATTTCGGCTACGTACCTCGGCCGCGGGCTTGCGATCGTAATCGACCTGATCAATCCGGAGGTGATCGTTATCGGGGGCATTTATACGCGCAACCGGGAGATGATGGAGCCTTTCGTGCTGCGGGAGATCGAGCGCGAGGCGCTGTCGCACGCCCGGCGGGTTTGTTCGATCCGTCCGGCTGCGCTCGGCGAACAGATCGGTGATTATGCGGCGCTTTCGGTAGCCGCGGATTTAATAAAGGAATAATTATGGGAATCATAGAAAACAGTTTGCATCAGGCGGAGACGGCGTTGCACGAGTTCATTTCGGACCCGCAGACGCCCGTGCTGATGGAAAAGGCGGTCGCAATTTTTAAACAGGCGCTCGATAAAGGGTGTAAAATCATCAGTTGCGGCAACGGCGGCTCGCTGTGCGATGCCGCGCATTTTGCCGAAGAGCTGACCGGGCGTTTCCGAGGCGACCGCCGTCCGTTGCCGGCCATGGCGATCAACGACGCGGCTTACATGACCTGCGTGGGCAACGATTTCAGTTTCGACCAGATTTTTGCGCGTTGGGTCGAGGCGTTCGGACGCGAAGGCGACGTGCTGCTGGCAATCAGTACCAGCGGCAATTCGGGCAATGTGGTGATGGCGATCGAGAAGGCCAAAGCCTGCGGTATGAAGGTCGTTGCGCTGACCGCCAAAGGGGGGAACAAGCTCTCCGAGTTGGCCGACGTCGCGATCTGCGCTCCGCGCACCCCGCACTCCGACCGCATCCAGGAGATCCATATCAAAGTGATTCACATTCTGATCGAAGCGCTCGAAGACGCGATCTTTTACGCTTCGGATGCGAAGCGATAAACCGGCGACGGGCCGGATAACCTAAAACCAAAAACAAATGAATTCGAAAACTTCGTTGCTGAAAATATTGCCCGTGATGTTCGGATTTTTCATCATGGGTTTCGTCGACATCGTCGGTATCGCGACCAGTTATGTCAAGAGCGATTTCGCGGGCCTGAGCGACTCGGTGGTGAATATGATCTCGTTGTCATGTTTCCTGTGGTTCCTGGTGCTGTCGATCCCGACGGGGATGCTGATGAACCGCATCGGGCGCAAAAACACCGTGCTGCTGAGTTTCGCCGTCCATGTGCTGGCGATGTGTATGCCGCTGATCGCTTACGATTTCGCGTCGGTATTGATCGCTTTCGGGTTGATCGGGATCGGCAACACGTTGCTGCAGGTGTCGATGAACCCGCTGGTGATGGAAGTCGTTACCAAAGACAAGCTGACCGGAACGCTGACCCTCGGGCAGTTCGTCAAGGCCGTCAGCTCGTTCGTCGGGCCGATTCTGGCCGCTTGGGCCGCCGGGACGTTCTTCGGGTGGAAGATGATCTTCCCGATTTATGCCGGCGCCTCGCTCGTGGCGTTGCTGTGGCTGTGGTTGACGCCGATCCGGGATATCCGCGAGAAGTCGACGAATATTTCGTTTCGGGCGACTTTCGACCTGCTGCGCGACAGCCGGATCGTGGCTTATTTTATCGGTATTCTGGTGCTGGTCGGCGTAGATGTCGGCATGAACATGACGTTCCCGAAACTGCTGATGGAGCGGTGCGGCCTGGAATTGACCGACGCCGGTATGGGTAACAGCGTCTATTTCTTCGCCCGCACGGTCGGAGCTTTCCTCGGCGGTATTCTCCTGATGAAGTATTCCGAAAGCAAGTTCTTTACGTACAGCACCTACATCGCGCTGCTCGGACTCGTTCTGATGCTGCTGAGCGAGAACCTGTGGTTTATCCTCGGATGCGTTGCGGTGTTCGGCGTGGGCTATGCGAACCTGTTCTCGATCATTTTCTCGCTGTCGCTGAAACGGGTTCCCGAAAAAGCCAACGAAGTTTCGGCGTTGCTGATCGTCGGCGTGTCGGGCGGCGCGGTGTTGCCGCCGCTGCTCGGCGTGGTGACCGACCTGTTCGCCACGCAACTGGCCGCCGTCATCATGCTGGCCGCCGCCTGGCTGTATATGGTCTGGCTGACCGGACAAATCAAAACAAAAGCATAAATCCTGAAATCAAACGAACCGATGAAACGAACTGCAATCCGTTACAGTTTTTTAATCATGCTCATCCTGCCGTTGTTCGCGCACGGTCAGGCTTCTATGAAAATGTCCGCCGGACAGGTCGATGCCGCCCGCTGGATCGAAACCCGCTTCGCGCGGGGAAAGGTTCCGCCGTTCTCATTCGTTTACGGCGACAAATCGTCTAAAAGTCTGCTCCCCGGCTGGAATTATTCGATGAAACGCCTGCCGGGTGACGATCCGGACGTAGTGAAATACCTTTATACTTATACCGAACGTCCGTCGGGGCTGAAGGTGGAGTGTTTTGTTACCGGCTTTCCGGCGTTCGATGCCGTCGAATGGGTGCTGCACTTTACCAACACGGGCAAAAGCGATTCGCGGGTGCTCGAGCAAGTGAAAGTGGTCGATCTCGATATGCAGGCGCCGGCCGCCGGCGACTTCACGCTGTACTATGCCGACGGAAATCACATTTCGAAGGAGGATTTCCATCCCCGGACGACCGTGCTGAGTACGACCGAGCCGTTTCGGATGGCGCCCGAAGGGGGGCGTTCGTCGCAGGGCGATTTCCTTCCGTTCTTCAACCTGACGGCTCCGTCGGGCAAAGAGGGCGTAGTGGTGGGGATCGGATGGACCGGTATGTGGTACGCCGATCTGACCAAGACCGGCGACCGCGGCGCGACGCTCGTTTCAGGGATGAAACCATGCGGTTGTACCTGCATCCCGACGAGTCGATCCGCACGCCGAGCATCAGCCTGATGTTTTGGAACGGCGACGACCGGATGGCCGGCCACAACCGTTTCCGTCGTTTCGTCCTCGCCCATCATACCCGCAAAGTGGACGGGCAGATGCAGAAATATCCGCTGTGCAGCGGATTCAACTACCGCGATCCGGCTCCGTGCACCGAGTATTCGTGCCTGACGGCCGACTGGGCGATCGCGATGGTCAAACGTTATAAACAATTCGAACTCGTTCCGGAAGTGTTCTGGCTCGACGCCGGATGGCATACCGGTGCCGCCGATTACAAAAACGGCAAGTCGTGGGCCAATACCACCGGTAACTGGACGGTCGATACGACCCGTTTTCCGGACGGGCTGAAACCCGTTGCGGACGCCGTGCATGAGACCGGAGCCAAATTTATGGTCTGGTTCGAACCCGAGCGCGTGATCAAAGGGACGCAGTGGGCCGTCGAACACCCCGATTGGATGCTCGACCTGCCGTCGGAACCCGACGGAACCTACCTGTTGTTCGACCTGGGTAACAAAGAGGCCCGCGAGTGGCTGTGCCGTTATATCGGCGATCTGATCGAGCAGAACGGCATCGATTACTACCGCCAGGACTTCAATATGGAACCCGATAAATACTGGGCCGCACACGACGAGGCGGGGCGTACCGGTATGAAGGAGATTCGTCATGTCGAAGGACTTTACGCATTCTGGGATTATCTGCTGGAACGGTTTCCGGGCCTGCTGATCGACAACTGCGCGAGCGGCGGTCGCCGGCTCGACCTGGAGACGACCTCGCGCAGCGCACCGCTGTGGCGCAGCGACTATTACCACTACGACGATCCGGACGGCTACCAGGGACACACTTACGGACTGAATTTTTTCCTGCCGATCCACGGAACCGGGATTTTGCAGACCGACGAATATTCGTTCCGGTCGAGTATCAGCAGCGCGTTGATCTATAACTGGAAGATCACCGAGCCCGGCGTTTCGTTCCTCGATATGCAGGAGCGCGTGAAAGAGTATCAGGAAGTGCGCGACTATTATTACGAGGATTATTATCCGTTGACGGGCTGCGAAGACCTGACCCGCGACAACATCTGGCTGGCTTACCAGTTGAACCGCCCGTCGGACGGGACGGGGATTGTCGTGGCATTCCGCCGCGCCGCCAATCCGGACGGCAGCATTACGGTGAGATTGTCGGGACTGGATGCCGCGAAGCGTTATGACGTGCGCAACCGCGATACCGGCGAGTCGGTCGTCAAGACCGGGGCGGAACTGGCATCCGGTTTCGAGTTGACGCTCGCCGAGCCGAAAAGTTCGTTGTTGCTGCAATATAAACCCGTCGAATAGTTTCTGCATTCATTAAAAATTTAAAACGATGATACGAAATACAATCCATACATTCCGGTCGAAATTCCGGTCGTTCGTTTGTTCACTGCTTACGCTGGCGGTATTCCCGCAGTTCGTTTCCGGACAGGCCAAATCCGCCATGACCGATAAGCCGTTCGATGTGACCCGTTGGATCGAGACGCATTTTGCCAAAGGAAAAATTCCTCCGTTCTCTTTCGTTTACGACGGAAAACCGTCCCGCGAGCTGCTGAAAAAGTGGAAGTACACGGCCGCCCGCGTCGAATCCGGCGAACCGGAGGCGGTCGAATACCTGTATACGTACCTGGATCGTTCGACCGGACTTCAGGTCGAATGCCGGGTGAAAGGTTTTACCGATTTCGATGCGGTCGAGTGGGTTTTGAATTTTAAGAACGACTCGCAGGCCAATTCCGCACCTATTTCTCAGGTCAAGGTGGTCGATCTCGATTTCGAATCCCCGCAAAAGGGCGATTTTATCCTGCACTATGCCGACGGAAGCCATGTCTCGAAACACGATTTTCACCAGCGTACCAAAGTGCTCGCGCCGGGCGATTCGCTGTACATGGCCCCGCAGGGCGGACGTTCGTCGCAGATGGCTTTCCCGTTCTTCAACATCGAGTCTCCCGCAGGCAGGGCGTGATGGTGGCCGTCGGTTGGACGGGAACATGGTTCGCCGATATCGCCGGTAAGACCGACCGTAGCGTGACGCTGGCTTCGGGCATGAAATACCTCGATACGTATCTCTATCCGCAGGAGTCGATCCGCACGCCGAGCATCTGTCTGCTGTTCTGGAAAGGCGACGATCGGATGGTCGGACACAACCGGTTCCGCCGGTTCGTGATGGCGCATCATACGCCGAAGGTGGACGGCAAACCCGCCCTTTTTCCCGAATCGTCGAGTTTCAACTACGGCGACCCGTCTCCGTGCAACGAATACACCTGCCTGACGGCCGATTATGCGATCGCGCTGATCCGGCGTTACAAGCAGTTCGACATCGTACCGGAAGTGTTCTGGCTCGATGCCGGATGGTATTCGCAGGCGGCCGACTATAAGAATCATAAGAACTGGGCCAATACGGTGGGCAACTGGACGGTCGACCGCGAGAAATTCCCCGACGGACTGAAGCCGGTTTCCGACGAAGCGCACAAGGCCGGGGCCAAATTTATGGTGTGGTTCGAGCCCGAGCGGGTGATCAAGGGCTCCCAATGGGCCGAGGAGCATCCCGAGTGGATGTTGGACGCCGGGACGGATGCCTACCTGTTCGACCTGGGGAACCCGAAGGCGCTCGAATGGTTCTGCGACCAGATCGGGGAACTGATCGAGCAGAACGGCATCGATTACTATCGTCAGGATTTCAATATGGAACCGGATATCTTCTGGCGGAAGAACGACGAACCGGGCCGTACCGGAATCCGTGAAATCCGGCATATAGAAGGCCTGTACGCGTTTTGGGATTACCTGCGGCAGCGTTTCCCGGGCCTGCTGATAGACAACTGCGCGAGCGGCGGCCGCCGGATCGACCTCGAGGCCACTTCGCGCAGCGCCCCGATGTGGCGTACCGATTACAATTACGGCGAACCGGTCGGTTATCAGTGCCATACCTACGGGCTGGAAATGTACTTGCCGCAGCACGGTACGGGCGTGCAGAAGACAGACAAGTTTACGTTCCGTTCGAGCCTAGGCACTTCGGTCGTTTATAACTGGAAGATCACCAACGGCTCCTCGTCGTTCTATGAAATCCAGGACTGCATGAAGGAGTTCCGCGAAGTGCGTCCCTATTTCTACGAAGATTATTATCCGCTGACCGGTTCCGGCGACATCACCGGCGATAATATCTGGATGGCATACCAGCTCTACCGGCCGTCCGACAAGAGCGGTTTCGTCGTGGCGTTCCGCCGGGAAGCCTGTCCCGACAAGACCCACACCGTAAAGCTGTCGGGCCTCGATCCGGATGCGGTTTATTCCATTACGAATAAGGATACCGGCGAAACGGTATCCAAGAGCGGCCTCGAACTGGCCGAAGGGTTCGTGCTGACGCTCGACCAGCCGCGCAGTTCGCTGCTGTTGAAATACCGGGCCGAATAGCGTCTGCCCGTATGTTATCGTACAAGGCGGGAACTCTTCGGATGTTCCCGCCTTGTCGTACGGTTCGTGTAGAATATTCGGATGTTATCCGTATCTTTAACACGCCTGGCCGAGTCGGGTAAAAAGGAGTCTGAATCGAAATTAAAAATATAAAACGGATGAAAAAGATATTTTACGTTGCTTGTGCCGTCCTGCTGTGCGCCTGTGCCGGACGTGCGGATCGCAGTCGGGCGGGCGCGGTCGATCCGATGAAAACGGACGGCGGTTTGGTTTACGATGTGAAAAATTTCGGAGCCGTAGGCGACGGTGTGACCGACGATACGCGCGCCATCCAGGCTGCCCTGGATTATGCGGTGGATCACGGCGGGGGTACAGTCTATTTCCCGAATGGCCTGTACCGGCTCGCTACGTTGCAGGATACGTGCAAAGTGCGGGCCCACCTGATCGTGAAGCCCCGCCAAAGTCCGGGCCGCCGCGATTACGTGATGATCCGGCTGCAGGGCGAAAGCAGCGTTGTCACCCCGTGCTCGTATGCCAGCCATACGGCCGAGGATAAGGCCGAAGTGTGGAGAAACGGTACCGTTCTGGTTTCGGATGCGGCCGGCGAGTTGCAGACCGATCCTGCGCAGGCCCCCGTATCCGTTCTGGCCGCCGGAGCCGGAGACAATCTTTACCTGCTGAACCAGGCGGTCGTAAGGCTGCAGGATCTTGCGTTCCAGGTGAAAGCCGAGGCGGGGCAATACCCGTACTTGTCCGGTGTGAATATGGCCTATGCGGCGACCGTATATACCGATAATATTCTGATTTATTCGTCGATCCGGAATATGGTGCTGACTTCGCCGACCCGAGACGGGCACTATTCGGCCGGGTTCATCGCTCCGCGTACTTGGTGCAATCCGGAGCAGGATTTCCGGAATATTTGTGTCAAAAGCGCCTTCCGGTTCGGTTTCGTTTTTTCCGAACATGCGAACGGAAACAACCTGTCGGCGTGGAACTGCGACAACGCTTTCGTCTTTTCGAGAATGGATCATTCCGCCTGGTTCGGTCGGATCCACGCTCAGAATTGCGCGAACATCGTTTCGTCGTTGAACGTAGAGTTCGCCGGGCACGGCGTCGGGGATGCTTTTCTGAAAATCGAACAGGTAGGCATCGAGGTGAATAGCGGTCAGAAGCCGGTCGATTTCAACTACCGCTGTTTCGTAGACGATCCGGAAAACCATTTGTACGGCACGCTGCATTACCACATCGTCAAATCGAACGTAGGGGCCGACAATTCCTATTTCAAGGCCGACGGCGGCGCGCATCTGAAGGCGAGCCCGTCGTTCTGACGGGCCGGTTCGTGCCGGCGGGCCGCTACCGGGCGACGATCTCCCGGTAAAGTTGCTGCAGTCTTTTGCGGAGGTGGCCGATCGCGTAATGTTTCCGCGATAACAGCGTGGGAACGGGAACGCCGGTCGTTTCAGCGATCTCTTTGTAGGGAATACCGTCGTATTCGGTGAGTTCGAATACCGAACGTTGCTCGGGCGGAAGCTCCGACAGCGTCAGTTCGATCTCTTCCCGGATCAGTTCGTTGCGGAACATGATCTCCGGATCGTTCCCGTCGTCGGCCAGGAAGTCCGACAGCGAGTCGAGGAAATAGTCGTCCTCGTTTTCCTGCCGGGTTTCGGGCAGCGCCTGCTCCCGTTTCTTTCGCCGGCGGTCGATGATGCGGTTTGTAACCGCTTGGTAGAGCCAGGCCGACAGGTATTCGATGGGGTTCTCCTGCAGATCCGTTTTCGTCAGTTTGTAGAAAACGTCCTGGAGGATGTCTTCCGTATCTTCCGCCGAGTCCATCCTACGTCGGATATACCCTTCGGGCTCCGGCTTGTACTGATCGTAGACCAGCGGCAGGTCGCTTCGGGAGTCGAGTCTCCGTTTCTTTTTAACGGCTGTCATGGTCAGTTTTTTCCGGTTGATCCGGGCCGCAGCCGAACATCTGCCGGTGGATGTACTCCCTGCGTTCCTCTTTGCCCATCGCCCGGATCCTGTCCCGCATCGCGGCGCGCTCTTTCCATGTGGGGAAGGTGGGCCCTGACCGGCGGAGGGCGTTCATGCCGAAACAGTGCCTTCCCATCCCGCCGAACAACAGTTTGTTCAGCAGCACCAGGCCCGCCGCCTGCCAGAAGGTAACGGCCGTCCAGCCGATGATTTGCGGGACGAGCCAGTTCCACAGCAACATGACCGCGGTAGATGCCGCGCCGAATACGGCGATGAAGATCGACGTTCCGATCAGGCCTCTCAGAAATTTGTTTTTCATGGTATCGTGTTTTTGTCGTTTTGTTCTTCGCGGGCGAATGTTCGCCCGTATTCCCTGACGAACGTGAACGGAAGATATTTTATAAAAATAGCGATTAATCGCGACAACGTGTTTTTCGGGATTTTTCGGTCGGTAGTACCGCATAGATGTTCGTAAGGCGTAAAGGGACTCCCTTTACGCCTTATTTGAACCTACCTTCGGTCTGTTTAAGTGAGATAATACGACTACGTGCGAACAGAAATGTTAAAAATACGTCAAAATGGAGCGAATTTCCCGCTCTGTTTTTGTTGAAAGCCGTCGTTAATTTATTCAGCGATTTTCAGATTATTTTGACGAGATCCATGACCTTGAGGTTATTTGTTTTTCACTTCGAACCCGCTTTCCGTTTCATAACTTTCCCCGTCGGCCGTATGTACGATTACTTTCAGGATGCAGTGCCCGTCCGGCACCTCGGCGGTATCCCATAAGTTGTCGTCGCCGTAGGCACGTAAGGAGCGGATTTTTCCGTGCAAATTTTTTCTCCGTTAATATAAAAATCGACTCCCGTGACAGATTTATTTCCCGTGACCGTCGCGACGTAAGGGACTTTGCCGGACAATACGATGCCCACGGTCGGGGAGACTATTTCGACTTTGATACCTTCGCCCGTCAGGTATTCCTCCGATTGTTCCGGCAGTTTCTGTAATTGGACGTTGCGCGTATTGAGGCCCTTTGTCTTTTCGGTCAGGTTTTCGAAATCGAGTATCCTGAAGACTTTGTTCCCCTGTTTGCGGTCGAAATTCGCAGCTTTGAATATTGGGAATTTTTCGCCGTCGAAATAATCGTGAGAGTAGAGCGATATGCGTCCCGATTCGGTACCCACCAGCAGGTCGGGGCGGCTGTCGCCGTCGAAATCGAACACGCATGGCATACAACAGTGCCAGGCGTCATGGCCGTCGGAACCGGTCCATTCCACAAAGTAACCGCCGCGCGCCATCATATAATCGTATTCGAATACGGGATCTTCGTTCGTGCCGACATTTATGGCGATAGTCATGTTTCCGCCGCCCAGGTAATTGCGCGGCTCGCCCATTATCAGGTCTAAACGACCGTCTCCGTTCCAATCGGCGACGTCCATATTGAAACGTCCCTGACCGCCGGGGTGGGTCAGGCGTCCTATATGGAAAACCGAGCCGTCGGCTTTGCGCAGTTTGCGTTTGTTTTCCAAGACTTCCGGATTATGTGCGGACTGCGAATACATCATCAGGTCGCTCCGGTCGTCCAGTACTATAAAATCCAGTCGCCCGTCTCCGTTCCAGTCGGCGACGCCGGGCCTGTTGCGCCATGGGGTCACGAGCGGCTGGTTCCCGTAATAGAAATTGCGTACATTCTTCGACAGTACCGGTTTTTGTCGCGTCCCGGTATTCTCTATCCACCGGACTTTGCCCAGGCAGTCGGAAATAATGATGTCCAGGTCGCCGTCGCCGTCCACATCCCTCGGAACGCATGAGAGGTATCCCCAATACTGTTCTTCCATACCCTGTACGGTACCGCCGTTCTCCACGGCATTGAAAAAGAATGGCTCCCCGGAATCGTCTTGCAAGAATACGCCGCCTTTATAATTCGGCTGAGTAGGCGTCCCGGTGTTCTCGAACAGCATGATGTTGCCGCCGCATCCTCCCGATATTAGGTCGAGGTCGCCGTCGTCGTCCCAATCCACGGCGTAGGGGGTCGGCGAGTCGTTATGCACGAGTACCCCGCCTTGCTGGAAGAATCTTATCGGCTCTTCGAATTCGAGACTGCCCTGAACGCCCTTGTTGCGGAACAGCCAGTAGAATCCTTGCCATGCCGTGCATACGATATCGGTGTATCCGTCGCCGTCCCAATCCAAAGGGAAGGGTTTGAGCGACATGTCACCCGAAATATATGGATCGTCACCGAAATATCCGAAAGGTACTTTGTTCACTTCCGCAACAGGCAGCTCGCCGTCCACACCTTTGTTCGTCAATACGAACAAGTCGCTGTTGGCCGTGCCTACCAGAAGGTCGGGACGGCCGTCGTTATCCATGTCTGCCGCCTTCAGCGCAGACCATGACGAATTGGGAAATTCAACGGGACGGCCGTCGGGAGTATGAACGACCTGCGGCGTACGTTTGCCGTTACGGGTGAGTTCCACAACGATGTCTCCTTTCATATTGTGGTAACGGTTGGTGCGCGGATGCCTGCGGAATCGGACGCGGTCGGACACGCCGTCGCCATCCCAGTCGAGCGTTATATACGAAAGTTCCGGCGACGGAAGTCGGTCGGTGGGCAGGGCACGGCTGCGGGGCAGGAACCTGGGTTCGCTGTTGCTGCCTATGTTGCGTTGCAACCAGGTTCCCCCGTCCGTTCTTATCCCATAAATATCGAAATCGCCGTCTCCGTCCGCATCGACCGCTTCGAATTGCATGCCCGGCCATCCGAGCCATGACATGTTAGGCTCCGAGGCATCGTAGGTCAGCAGTTCGCCGACTCCGAGGTTGAGGTTTCCGGCCTGCGGTCGGGGGCCTTCCGCATGGGAGGCGGCAAAGTATATCTCGTATCCGGCGGCTCCTTCGGGAGCTTTCCACTTGAGGGTGCCGTTGCGCAGGTAATGGTCGCTCAGCGACGACAGCGGATCGCCGAAAGAGACGGGACAGTCGGTTTTCTTTCCATCCGTGTCTACGGCGAAAATACGTACGGAAGCGGGATCTACGGGCCGGTTTTGCCCCGCCACCAGCAATAGTCTCGCAAAATCGAGATCCGCCCATACGGGCGCTCCGGCGCTGTTGTCGTCGGTGCTGCCGGTTATCCTGTACGGTAACTCGGGCGCCGCCCAATTGCCGTCGGAGCGGAGGCGCTTTTCGACGATGTCGTAGCGGTTCTCTTTCGGGAGTTCCGCGATAAGCGGTTCGTCTACGGATTCCAGTCTCAGACCGTCTATCCAGGCCGTACCCGCAGAACCATAGAATTTTATCGTAAGAGTGCCTTTATCCAGTCCCGGCGGAACCCTGAACGTACGTTCGAGATAGCTGAAAGGTGTATTCCGATTGTATTGGGAGAGTGTATATGTGAATCCTTCTCCCGAAAAAGTAAGCTCTACAATGGCGTCCCGCCGGTAATTTACCTTCTCCGTTTTAACCCATCCCCCCAGGCGCATGAATTCCCCTCGGAGGGAGTCGAATTCGAAAGTAACGGAAGCGTCGGCATAACTTTTCATGCCGTCCCCTGCCACTTTAAGGGAGCCTTTTCCGATCACTCCTTCCAAAGTATCTATGCTCCATGACGTTTCGGGCGTAAATTTCCATCCGGAAAGAGCCTGTCCCTGTGAAAAATCTTCATCCAGCCACACTTTCGTTTCAGGCTGTACGGTACAGGAGGATAGCAGACTAACGGTAGCCAGCAAGTTCAATACAAAGGCGGTGGTTCTAAGCGTCGTCGTCATTATCGTAAGTTAATTGGAAAATTTTGAAGTTTGCAGGCGAATGTGATATCTCAGAAAACACTTTCTCTTTCAGAAAGTACCGCGTACGGTATTCGGAAACAAAAATAGCGTTGATTGTCAACGCTATTAGTACCCCCGACGGGTACACATCTATCTAATATCATCCAATCAAAAGAATATATACTATTAATTATTAGTTATTTAAGTATTTTAATGCATTGGTTATTTTCCCTTGTTTTACGCATTTTCCGTTATTTTTTACACCTTTTTTACACCCTGAAATCAGAAATTATTTTATATCTTTACGCCATATAATCAATACTATACAAATATAGTAAAATCGGTTGTTATGGCAAAATTGCAAACAAAAACCAAAGAAAATCCAAAATTGATGCAAAAAACGCTGGCCGACGGTCGGCAAAGTTTGTATCTGGAATACTACATGGGCTACAACAAGGTATTCGACGAGAATACAGGACGGGAGCATATCAAGCATATCCGGTCGAAAGAATATCTGGGCCTGTATCTGTTGTCCAATCCCCGGACACCCGAAGAACGGCAACAGAACAAAGAAACATTGGCCCTTGCCGCCGAAATCCGCATAGACAAGGAAAAAGTGCTGACTGCCCGTAAATACGACAAAGCCGCCCCGGTCAAACAAAAGATCAATTTTTTGAATTTTTACGAAGCGTATGTCAAAGCCTATACAAAAAAAGATATACGAATGATCGAGGGCGCATTGGGCCGTTTCCGGAGTTTTCTTGCAGAGTCCTATCCGAATATGAAGACTAACCTAAAGCCTGAACAAATTACCAAAGAGATGATGACAAAGTTCGTCGAGTATCTTCAGGCACATTCTAAAGGAGAGGGCGCGCATAGTTATTTCAAACGTTTTAAGAAAGTAATTAAATATGCTGTCGATCAGAATATTATTTTAAAGAATCCTTGCACGGACGTTTTATGTGTAATTGACGATACAGCCCTTACAAAAGACGTTTTAAGCCTTGATGAAATAAAACAGCTTGCCAATACCCCATACAAAAACAAAGAGATACAACGCGCTTGCTTATTTTGTTTGTACGCAGGATTGCGATATTGTGATGTTGTTGATTTGATGTATAGCGATGTAGACTACGCAAATAAAATCATCAAATTTGAACAAAGTAAAACCAAAGGTCACTCTAAAAGTTCTGTTGTTATTATTCCATTGAGTAGCACCCTTTTAAAACTGATCGGAGAAAAGCCTAAAAAAGATGGCCCGATCTTTATGTTGCCGAGCCATACCGGATGCCTCAAAGCTTTGCAAACATGGATGGCCCGTGCCGGGATCGACAAGCATATCACTTGGCATTGCGCCCGGCACAGCTTTGCGGTCAATTTGCTCGGCGAATGTCACACGGATATCAAGACCGTCGCATCCTTGTTGGGTCACAGCGGCCTCAAACACACCGAAAAATATACCCGCGCCGTCGATGCCCTGAAAGAAAAGGCGGTTAATGCCCTGCCGGAGTTAGAATTATAGATAAAGGTCGTTATCTTCGTATATAATCTGGACACATATGATTGGAAAAGGATTTAGCATTTCGCTGAACGGAAAACAGCGAAACGCACTGGCCGAATTATTCAACGAATTTCGCATATTTCAGCCTGAAGTAGATGCTATGGCCGTTGCCGATCTGTTTTACTGTCGGCTTCAAAAACCATTGATCGTCCGCAATGCCCGGTTGCTTTGCTACATCATGGACTATATGAGTCAGCAATTGATGATTGCGAATATATGGCAAACCATTGCAGAAGAAAACCGATGTTTTGTTTCCGTCAAAGGGAAACCCATTACGCGCAATATATTATCAAGTGCCAAGTATTGCGCCGTCAAATTCGACACCATTCAAAACAAGGACATAATACGGCAATATATCGACATTGTCAAAGGCTTGCACTAAGCGTTATAAGCGTATATATTTCTCATTAATAGTATTTTAATTTTATAATAAGTGAGAAAGAGTGAGAATTTGAGATTGAAAAGGTTATTTCGTACTATATATTTGCCGATGCTAATCATGTTTAACCTAAAACCTTTTTCATGCAAAACGAAATTAGTATCGAGCAACGCTTAGGTAGAATCGAGCAATTGCTCTTGGGACAAA